>CAJPSM010000009.1 GCA_905373305.1 uncultured Streptococcus sp.
TCTTGCGATTGTAGCGACCTGTGGGTCTGCGACACCTTTGGTTTTTGGGTTTGGCTTAACGGCTGGACTTGGAACGTTTGCCTATGGGACCTCTAATGCAGGGGAAGGGATTCATAATATCCAACTTGGGAATGCAGGGGATGGCCATACCAAGGCAAAAAACTTTATCCGAGATACGCTTTTCATGGGGAATGACAAGCTGTATCATCAGGTTGGTGGGCTCTTTGTGACGGCGAGTGCTATCATGATTCCTATAGGGCAGACGCAGAGCGTTGTCAAGGGCTTGACCCAGTTTGCGATAGGGGAAGCTGGTGCTTATACAGCGGGTCAGGTTGCCTATCATGGAACTAAGATTCTAGGAGGTAGCGAAGAAGACGCCCAAACCGCAAACTTTATCGGGAATATCGTAGGAGGTTATGTGGCCTCCTCAGCAGCCAGCAAGTTTAGTTTGAACAAGGTGAAGGTAGATGTTGAAGCTCCGAAGTATAACCGAGAGCAGATTCTGAAAAATTTGGAAGAAAGTAGGCTTGCGAGGGAGAGTTCGAAGTTTGATAACTACCTTCGCAAAGAATACGCACAACAAGGGAAATACTTCCCAGAGCGCATAACAATGCCAAATGGGAAACGTGCTTATCTCTCAGCAGATGTTTTTGAGGGGAAACAAGTTCCTGTTCGTTCTAGGGACTTTGTGGATGCCCAAGGTAACATTAAATGGCCACCAAAAGGAACAAGATGGCTTTGTTGTAGATAGTGCTGGTAACCCCATTACAAAACCAGCCAATTTAAAAGCTGGACAAGTGATTGACCGTTTTGGATCAAATGGTGGGCGTTTCGCTAGTCCAGTTGATAACGGAGAAATATTGCCGTTTAATACACGAGGTTTGCCTTATCCTGAAGGTCATCAAGTCTACCACCAGTATGAAGTGGTAAAGGATATCACAAGGGAAAATATTTTAAAAGCATTTAATGAAGCATCTATAGAAATGCAGGATGCTATTAGAAGTAAACTTTCAGATTTTAATCTATCTATTGAAGATTTGGCTGAAGTTAAGCAAGGTCAAATTGCTAAAGTATTTGGTCAGGGTGGTGGAACTCAAATTCAATTTAAATCATCGATAGACTTTTATGAAAAATTAGGATTTTTAAAAGAGGTAATAAAATGAAAGATACATTAGATTTTAAATTTATGAAACAAGATGTAGAAAAGGAAATTAAAGAAAAGAAACTTGAAAGTATACATTATGTATTATTTGATGAAAATAAAAATCTTCCATGGGCATTCCACTTATTCTATAGAGATGGTAAATTTATGATTAATGGGAGGGATGACAGGTCATATATTATGGGAAACACTATAAAATTTGACAATTTTGAAGAGGCGAAGACTGCTTTTATAAGTAAATTAGAAAACTTTGTAGAATCGACTAGAAAAGGACTTAAAGTTGGATTTTCTCCATATTACTCCTCTCCATTATGGGATAAAATCGATGCTTGATATTGAGAACATGAAATGTATAGTTGAACAAGAAATTAAAAAACGTCATTTTGAGAGCTTACATTATGTTTTATTTGACGAAACAAAACGTCTTCCTTGGGCATTTCACCTTTATCAGAAAAATGGAAAATTTTATGTTGATGGTCGAGATGATCGATCATATATAGTTGGACATAGCAAAGAGTACGATAATTTTGGAAGTGCAAAGAAAGATTTTTTTGAAAAATTAGAACTCGTTATAGAATCTAATAAACTGAATATACAATTAGGATTACCAGCAGAATATACATCACCATTATGGGATGAAAAAGAGGATCACTAGAAGATGAGAGACGAAGCCAAAGAACGTTTAGAACTGTTATCAGCCATTCAAGATTTAGGATATAAGCCTTTAAGATATTCTATTTTTAATGATCATAGACCAGGTGAATGGGAAGTTCGAATTGAGTTTGATTCTACTAGTGAACATTATTTTGTTTATGCTACAATGGATAGAGCAAGTTATAACAAAAAATTGGAATTTGATAATTTTGAGGATGCAAAAAATAAATTTATAGAAAAACTAGACCTCACTGTGAAAATAAATAGAGCTTCTATAAAAAGTGGAGAAGTTCCTGAATACTCCTCGCTATGGAGCTTCTTTGGCACATAGCACGGCATATAAAAAGAATGCCTCGAAAGCTATTCATCTGTAAAGTGTTGATAGGAAGCCAACTATTTATATATCAGTTGCTTTCTACATTCAAAAAGCACTATATGTTGCTAGTTGAGGTTCTAGACACCATATAGTGCTGTTATTAAGTCCAGCTAGTGAGTGAGATTTCACCACTATGGAGCCAGATTTCTGTCTGATCATCAAGCTGGATAAGGAGTTGTCCTTTGTCGGAGATGTTCTTGGCGACTCCTTTTTTTTCAGTCTGATCTTGGATAAAACTGACCTCTCTTCCTAGGACGAGAGAGTGTTCTTTATAAAGATAGAGTAGTTCTTCGGGTGCTGTTTGGTAGAAACAACGCCAAATTTCTGAGATTAGTTCGTTTCGTGTAATGGGTGCTGGTGGAGTAAAGAGGCTGCCTGCTTTTTCTTTTAGGTCTTCTGGGAAGTCTGCTATAGAAAAATTTATACCAAGTCCGATAATGACGTCTGTAACCAAGCCTGTCTCAACTGATGTCATAGCTTCGGTGAGGATACCTGCTATCTTTTTATTTTTAAAGTAGATGTCATTTACCCATTTGATATCTACTTCTATCATAGTTAGATTTTTAATGGCTTTGTAGACTGCAGCAGCTACAAGGAGAGTATAGGAAGGGAGTTTTTCATAAGGAAGATTGGGTTGAATATGCAGGGACATATAGATCCCACCCTGAGATGGAGAATAGTAGGGACGTTGAAAGCGGCCACGACCTGCTGTTTGACAGGTTGAAAGATAGAGTGTATTTCCTTTGTTTCCAGCTTCAATCCCTTCTTTTGCATCTGTTTGGGTTGATTTGGTCTTAGGTTTGTAGCGAATGGTTAAGTTGGTTTTCTCTTGAATCAAATCAGGTAATATCAGATCTCCTTGAATAAGCTTGTAGCCTCTATTTTTGATACTATCAATTTCTAGGCCTTCTTGTTGAAGACGTTGGATCGCTTTCCATATAGATGTACGGCTTAAATTCAGTTCTTCTCCGATTTTTTCTCCGCTAACATAATCGTTTTCTCTAGCTAATATTTGGTAGACTAGTTGGTGTGATTTCATTGATTTTCCTTTCTAGCTGAGAGGGAATGAGAGTATTCTTTTCGAGTTTGACTAGGTGTTTTATGAAAAAACTGTTTGTAGGCTTTTGAGAAATGTAGTGGGTCTGAAAAACCTACAGAATATGCAATGACTTTGATCGTTTCATTTGTGTGTTCTAGTAACTGTTGCGCACGCTTCATTCGAACGAAAAGTAAATACTCTTTTGGAGAGAGTTGGTGAAATTCTTTAAACACACTAGTTAAGTAACTTCTATGAACCGATAGCTCTTTAGCTAAATCTTGAATGGTGAGCGATCGTGGATAGTGACTATCAATTAATTGTTTGCAGTCAAGATAGAGCTGGTGAGTTGATGAAATATTCTCTTTTTTCTGATTGGGAGCAATCGTTCCTAGATGAAACATTAGTTCATGGAGTTGTCCCATGATGTGGAGTTGAGCCAATTCATTTGATTTTGTAATCTGAGCGAAACGGACAATATTTTCAACGAGTTTTGCAGTTGTTTGTGTATGACAGTTATTTGACTGGGTGAGGTAGGATTGGTCAGAAATTTGAGATAGAGCAAAGTAGTCAGGTGCCCTCCCTCCAGTGATCCCCAACCAGTAGTAAGCCCAAGGATCCTGGTTATCTGCTTGATAGAATGTTAATTCATCTGGTTTTAGTAAAAAGAAATCTCCTGCCTTTAAATCAACAATTTTCCCCTTATAATGGAATTGACCTTTTCCTTTAGTAATGTAATGGAGTACATAGGTATCTCGAATAGCTGGGCCAAAAGAGTAATTAGGCGTGCATTCTTCATAACCGTAGAAGCTAAGAGAAAGATCAATTGTTCCAGTCTGGTATTCTGAAAAAACGAGCATGGGCCACCTCCTACCTAACATTTTACCATACTTTGTATACATTTCTCTATTTTAGAAAGCGCTTTTATGTGCTAAAATTTTATCAAGAAATGGATGAGGTACAATTTATGGGAATTCGAATAGAGAATAATCTATTTTACGTTGAGAGTAAAGGTTTAAGTTTGATTATTGAAAATAGGGATGGATTCTTATTATTAAAACATTTAGGAAAAACTATTAAGAACTATAGAGGGGCTAATAGTGTTTATGAACGCGATCATGCTTTTTCTGGTAATCCCATAGCTACTAATCGAACCTTTAGTTTGGATACGCAACGTCAGATTTTTGGACAACATGGTTTGGGTGACTTTAGAAAACCAACTTTACAGGTTCAACATGATGCAACTGAAGTAACAGACTTTCGATTTGTAAAAGCAAAGATTTTAAAAGGTCAGAATGGTCCACAGGGCTTACCTTCTCCTCACAGCATGGATGCTACAGAGACGCTTGTCTTGATTTTAAAAGATCCTCAAGCTAAACTTAGTCTGACTTTGTATTATACAGCTTTTGATAATGATGCGACAATTGCTAGTTACAGCAAATTGGAGAATAATAGTAATCAGGAAGTTGTCATTCATAAGGACTTTTCTTTTATGGCTGATTTTCCCGCTGCAGCTTACGAAATAGTGACTTTACAGGGAGCTTATGCTCGTGAAAAGACTGTCCGACGTCAACAGGTAGAGCAAGGAATCTTTTCGATTAGTTCGAACCGTGGAGCTTCTGGGCATGCTCAAACACCAGCTCTTCTATTATGTGATCAAGGAGTTACAGAGGATGCTGGGAATGTGTTTGCTCTACAACTGATGTATAGTGGAAACTTCGAAGCTTTTGTCCAAAAGAATCAGTTGAATGAAGTTCGGGTGGCTATTGGAATTAATCCAGAAAACTTTTCTTGGAAGTTAGATCCTGAGGAAAATTTTGAAACACCGGTAGCTTTAGTGACCTATTCAGATAAGGGATTAACTGGTATCAGTCATGAAAGTCAGAATATTGTACTTAAGCACATTATGCCAAGTAAATTTTCTAAAAAAGAGCGTCCAATTCTAATCAATAACTGGGAAGCTACCTACTTTGACTTTCAGAGAGAAAAACTGTTAGAACTAGCTGATGAAGCTAAGAAAGTTGGAATAGAACTTTTTGTATTAGATGATGGGTGGTTTGGTAATCGCTTTGATGATAATCGTGCTTTAGGTGATTGGGTTGTGAATGAGAAAAAACTGGGTGGAAGTCTAGAAAGTCTGATTTCAGCGATCCATGAAAGAGGTTTGCAGTTTGGGCTTTGGTTAGAACCTGAGATGATTTCTGTTGATAGCGACTTGTATCGTAAACATCCTGACTGGGCTATTCAGGTTCCAGGTTATGAGCATACCTATTCTCGAAATCAATTAGTACTTAATCTTGCCAATCCTCGGGTAGTAGAATATTTGAAAAATGTTTTAGATGAACTCCTCTCTCATCATAAAATTGACTACATCAAATGGGATATGAACCGCAATATCACTAATCTGGGGAATGGTTCAGTTTATCTGGAAACCCAGATGCAGTCTCATCAGTATATGTTGGGACTTTACGAACTCGTTTCTTATCTGACAGAGAAACACAGTCATATTCTCTTTGAGTCCTGCTCTGGTGGTGGTGGACGTAATGATCTTGGTATGATGCGTTATTTCCCACAAGTCTGGGCTAGTGATAATACTGATGCTATTGCACGTTTACCAATCCAATATGGTTCATCCTATCTCTATCCAACCATTTCTATGGGAGCTCATGTGTCAGCAGTACCAAATCATCAGATGGGACGGATGACACCATTGGAAACTCGTGGTCATGTAGCCATGATGGGAAATCTGGGCTACGAGCTTGATTTAACAAGTTTATCAGATGAAGAGAAAGCTGAGATTGCTAATCAGGTGAACTTGTATAAAGAATTGCGACCAGTAGTCCAGTTGGGAAACCAGTATAGGTTAATCAATCCCGATGCTGAATCCAATGAAGCAGCAGTTCAATTTAACTATGAAGATCAAACGATTGTAACCTATGTCCGAGTCTTATCAGTTGTGGAAACAATGGAAACCACCTTGAAACTGAAAGACTTAGAAGTGGAAGGGCTTTATGAGCTGGAAGGGACAAACATTGTTTACTCGGGTGCAGAGCTCATGTATGCAGGTTTAACTGTTACCCTATCACCAGGAGATTTTTTGAGTAGACAGTATAAATTCAAAAGACTATAATAAAAGCGTATAAATTTATCAAGGAGGCATTCCAATGAAATGGTATAAGAAAGCAGGTTTTCTTTTAGTAGCTGGGGCAAGTTTACTAGGCCTAGTGGCTTGTGGTCAGAACAATCAATCAACCGATGGTAAGGTAACGATTGAGTTTTTTAACCAGAAGACCGAGATGGCAGATACCTTGCAAAAGATTGTGGATGATTTTGAAAAGGAACACCCTAATATTGATGTGAAGCTGACTACAGTACCTTCAGCTGGAATTGTTCTAAAGACTCGGATTTTATCAGGAGATGTTCCAGATATTATTAATATCTATCCTCAAAATATGGATTTTCAGGAGTGGGCGAAGGCAGGCTATTTTGCAGATATGACAGGAAAACCCTATCTTGAGAACATCAAGAATGACTACGCCGAAAAGTATGCAATCAATAACAAGATTTATAGTGTGCCTTTAACGGCCAACCTTTATGGAATCTATTACAATAAAACGAAGTTTAAAGAATTAGGACTTGAGGAACCGAGGACTTTTAAAGAGTTTCAAGAGATTGTTAAAAAGATAAAAGATAGTGGGAATTCTCCATTTGCGGTTGCAGGCAATGAAGGCTGGACATTAAATGGTTACCACCAACTTTCTCTCATTACTCTTACAGGTAGTGGAGACGCGGCTAATAACTATCTTCGCTTTTCAAAACCAAACGCGATCTCTGCAGATGATGCTATTTTAAAAGCAGATGCAGAACGACTCGATTTATTAGCAGATAATGCTCAAGATGGTTGGCGTGGTGCCTCTTATAATGATTCGGTGGTAGCATTTTCGAGTGAAAAAGCTTTGATGATGCCACAAGGATCATGGGCATTAGCGGCAATTAATCAACAGGATCCAAAATTTGAGGTAGGGATGTTTGCCTTTCCTGGAGAAGAAGTAGGAGAAGAAGTCACTGTTGGTGCAGGAGATATGGCATTATCAACTTCAGCTACTTCCAAACACCCTAAGGAAACCGAAGAATTTATCAGCTATATGACTAGTCCAAAAGCTATGCAGTCATACTATGATGTAGATGGATCACCTGTTGCGGTAAAAGGCATACAGGAAAAAGAAGATTCAGCGCTTGCAGCTATTTCTAAACTGGCATTTACGGACAAACATTATGTTTGGTTGGGCCAACGCTGGAACTCTGAAGAAGACTTTTTTAATCTAAGTGCAGGTTACCTGATGGATAAAAATCTGAAAAATATGGCAAACAATCTCAATGCTTTCTTTAATCCAATGAAGGCAGATTTGGACTAGAATAGGAGTTAAGATGATATGGCTATTCGAAAATTTTTAAATAAATACTGGGGTTGGACATTTTTGCTTATCCCGCTTGCTTTACAAGCTATCTTCTTTTACTTTCCAATGGTACAAGGTGCTTTCTATAGTTTGACTAACTGGACTGGATTGACCTATAATTATAAATTTGTTGGTTTGAATAACTACAAATTGCTGATGATTGATGGGAAATTCTTCACAGCCATAGCCTTTACTTTGATTTTAACTCTGGCATTGATTATTGGAGAGATTACGATTGGGATGGTTGTGGCACGAGCCTTAAATTCTAAGATGAAGGGGCAGACCTTCTTTAGAGCTTGGTTCTTTTTCCCGGCTGTTTTGTCTGGTTTGACAGTTTCCTTGATTTTTAAACAATTCTTCAACTATGGGCTTCCAACGATTGGAAAAATTTTAGGAATTAGCTTTTTACAAGAGAGTCTATTGGGGACACCAGTCGGAGCGGTAGTGGCAACTATTTTTGTTCTTCTATGGCAAGGAGTAGCAATGCCAATCATTCTCTTTCTTGCTGGTCTTCAGAGTATTCCAAATGATATTTTAGAGGCAGCATCAATTGATGGTGCAACCAGTAAACAAACCTTTTGGAAGATTGAATTGCCCTATTTATTGCCAACGATCTCTATGGTTTTTATCTTGGCTCTTAAGTCCGGTTTGACAGCCTTTGACCAAATTTTTGCCTTGACGAGTGGTGGTCCAAATAATGCTACAACGTCTCTTGGACTTTTAGTCTACAACTATGCTTTCAAGAGTAATCAATATGGATATGCGAATGCAATTGCCTTGATTTTATTCTTAATTATTGGAATTGTTTCTCTTATACAAATCAAGCTATCAAAGAAATTTGAAATCTAATAGAGGAGTCCTACACATGAAAAAAGAAGAAAAATTGAATCAGTTTTGGAAATACGTCCTCTTGATAGTCGGTGGTATTCTTATACTTGTTCCTTTGTTGGTAACGGTATTTAGTTCTTTCAAGACAACTAAGGATATCATGAATCATTTCTTTAGTTTGCCCAATCCTTTTACCTTAAGTAATTATGAACGATTAATTTCGGACGGAATTGGAGGCTATTTCTGGAATTCAGCAGTTATTACGGTGTTATCATTGATTGTAGTAGCTTTCTTTATACCAGCTGCAGCTTATTCCATTGCTCGAAATATGTCCAAGAAAAAAGCCTTTGCCATTATGTATTCGCTCTTGATCTTAGGGATATTTGTTCCATTTCAGGTGATTATGATTCCTATCACAGTTATGATGAGTAAACTCGGCCTAGCAAATATGTGGGGGCTAGTAATACTCTACCTAACTTATGCTATTCCACAGACTCTCTTCTTGTATGTTGGTTATATAAAAATCAGTGTACCAGATAGTTTGGACGAAGCTGCGGAAATTGATGGGGCTGATCGTTTTACAATTTATCGTCGAATCATTTTTCCAATGTTGAAGCCCATGCATGCGACAACTTTGATTATCAATGCTCTCTGGTTCTGGAATGACTTTATGTTGCCACTCTTGATTCTGAATAAGGATTCTGAGATGTGGACTTTACCTCTCTTCCAATACAACTATCAAGGTCAGTACTTCAATGACTATGGCCCAAGTTTTGCATCTTATATTGTGGGAATTGTAACGATAACCATTGTCTACCTCATCTTCCAAAAACATATCATTTCAGGAATGAGTAACGGGGCAGTGAAGTAAGAAAGTGCTTATGGAATCTATAATTCCATACATAGAGGAACGGTTCAGCTTGTTGGCAATTCTATGTAGAAAACAAGAAAGTCGTATTTAGTTGATTGCAGTCTATATTAGTACTGAACAAAAATCTAAAAATATCTTTCATTTACGAAGCCAGGTCATATAAGACTTGGCTTTCATCAGAAAAAGGAGAACATCTATGACCATTCAAAATAAAACTATGTTGATTACTTACTCAGATAGTCTTGGAAATAACCTTAAAGACTTGTATGAGAATTTGGAAGAACATTTTGGCGATGCTATTGGGGGAGTTCACCTTCTACCATTTTTCCCGTCAACAGGTGATCGCGGATTTGCACCAGTGGACTATGATGAAGTGGATCCAGCGTTTGGTGATTGGGAGGATGTTAAGCGTTTAGGTGAGAAATATTATCTTATGTTTGACTTTATGATTAATCATATTTCTCGTCAATCTAAGTATTATAAGGACTATCAAGAAAAACATGAAGACAGTGAATTTAAAGATCTCTTTCTAAACTGGGATAAGTTTTGGCCAGAGAACCGTCCGACACAGGCTGATGTAGATTTAATTTACAAGCGTAAGGATCGTGCACCAAAGCAAGAGATCGTTTTTGCAGACGGTTCAGTAGAACATTTGTGGAATACCTTTGGTGAGGAGCAGATTGATCTTGATGTGACCAAAGAAGTAACGATGAGCTTCATCCGTAAGACGATTCAACATCTAGCAAGTAACGGGTGTGATTTGATTCGCCTAGATGCTTTTGCTTATGCGGTGAAGAAATTGGATACCAATGATTTCTTTGTGGAACCAGATATTTGGGACTTATTGGATAAGGTCCGGGATATAGGAGCTGAATACGGTGCAGAGCTCTTACCTGAGATTCATGAACACTATTCGATTCAGTTTAAAATAGCGGATCATGATTACTATGTTTACGATTTTGCCCTTCCAATGGTGACCCTTTATACTCTTTACAGTTCCAGAACAGAGCGCTTAGCTAAGTGGTTAAAGATGAGCCCGATGAAGCAATTTACGACACTAGATACCCATGATGGGATTGGAGTGGTAGATGTCAAGGATATCCTGACCGATGAGGAAATTGACTATGCTTCAAATGAGCTCTATAAGGTTGGAGCGAATGTCAAACGTAAGTACTCTAGTGCAGAGTATAACAATCTAGATATCTACCAAATCAATTCAACCTACTATTCTGCACTTGGAGATGATGATGTCAAGTACTTCCTCGCTCGTTTGATTCAAGCTTTTGCGCCAGGCATTCCTCAGGTTTACTATGTGGGTCTATTAGCAGGAAAAAATGACTTGAAATTATTAGAAGAAACCAAAGAAGGTCGAAATATTAATCGTCATTACTATAGCAATGAGGAAATAGCAGAAGAAGTTCAACGTCCTGTGGTGAAGTCCCTTCTCAATCTATTTTCTTTCCGTAATCGGTCAGAGGCCTTTGACCTAGAAGGGACTATTGACATTGAAACACCAACAGCTCACAGCATTGTAATCAAACGTCAAAATAAAGACAAGTCCGTAACAGCAGTAGCAGAAATTGATTTGCAAAGTCAGACCTATCAAGTAGTGGAAAACGGTAGAAACATTCAGTTCTAGTGCCATATTAATGAAAGATTTTTTTTGTGGCGAAAACGTGTTCATTGTTCCCAAATGACGGAAAAAATGGTAGAATATAAAGATAGTTTAGCATTTATCTTCTGGAGAAATTCAGAACAGAAAGGATCCGTTTTGAAATCAATTGGATTACTGGATAAGATAAGAGGGCTTTCGAAAAAAGATTTCTTTTTGTATTTGATGATCATAAGTATCTTTTTACCTTTTTATTTGTTCTTAGCCCTCTTTGCTTTATATTTGATAGGTTTACTTGTTACTGGGGAAATGAAGGGAATTATCAAAGGATTGGCCAAACATCCTGTACTTCTCTTTTTTATTGCCTACAGTAGTATCATCTCTATCGTCGCCAAGAACTGGCTTGGATTGGTTGCATCTTTACTGATGTTTCTCTTCCTCATTTTCTTTAGCTTCTACCAGAAACGTCTGACACATGCTTTCTTTCGACTGATACTGCAGACAATCTTGTTTGGTAGTGTGCTCTCTGCGGCTTTTGCTACTTTGGAGCATTTCCAAATTGTAAAGAAATTTAACTATGCCTTTCTTTCGCCCAATATGCAGGTATGGCATCAGAATCGGGCAGAAGTGACCTTTTTTAATCCTAATTACTATGGAATTATTTGTTGTTTCTGTATCATGATTGCCTTCTATCTCTTTACAACGACCAAGTTGAATTGGTTGAAGGTATTCTGTGTGATTGCAGGCTTTGTTAATCTCTTTGGATTGAACTTTACTCAAAATCGAACTGCCTTTCCTGCTATTATCGCTGGAGCCATCATTTATCTCTTTACAACCATTAAAAACTGGAAGGCCTTTTGGCTTAGTATCGGGGTCTTTGCGATTGGCTTGAGTTTCCTTTTTTCTAGTGATTTGGGAGTTCGGATGGGGACTTTAGATTCCTCTATGGAAGAACGCATTTCTATCTGGGATGCTGGGATGGCCTTGTTTAAGCAAAATCCTTTTTGGGGGGAGGGGCCATTGACCTATATGCACTCTTATCCTCGGATAAATGCTCCTTATCATGAACATGCTCACAGCCTTTATATTGATACGATTCTGAGTTACGGAATTGTGGGAACCATTTTATTAGCTTTGTCTTCTGTTGCTCCTGTTCGTTTGATGATGGATATGAGTCAGGAGTCGGGGAAACGTCCAATTATCGGTCTTTATCTATCTTTCCTTACAGTGGTTGCTGTGCATGGAATCTTTGACTTGGCCCTTTTCTGGATTCAGTCAGGTTTCATTTTCTTGTTAGTTATGTGCAGTATTCCATTGGAGCGTCGAACCTTGGTATCAGACATGACGGATTAAGTTTATAAGATTGAAATCTTCTACCTTGAGTAGGAGATTTTTTACTGAGAAAAATTAGTTCTAAATCGAAATAGTTGACAATTGGAATAATAAGTATTATAATGTTTTTTATTCGTATCGATATAGAAATAAATTGGAGGTTTCATGAAATATTGTCATTTGGTAGCCCATCATATTCGTTTGTTGAATGGGCGGCTTTTTCAAAAGTTACTGAGACAAGACCCTGACTCTCTTTATCGGAGTGAGCAGGGAAAGATTTTAGCGGTTTTATGGAATAGTAAGACGGGCTGTGCAACTGCGACAGATATTGCGCTTGCGACTGGGCTTGCTAATAATACGTTGACGACTATGATAAAAAAGTTAGAGGAGCAAAATCTTATAACTGTCAGTCCGTGTGGAGAAGATAAGCGTAAGAAGTATTTAGTTTTAACAGAGTTGGGCAAGTCCCAGAAAGAAGTTGGGCAACGTGTCAGTCAGAGATTGGATACTATCTGTTACAAAGGATTTTCAGAGGAAGAAATTCGTCAGTTTGAAGGTTTTCAAGAAAGAATTTTGGCTAATCTGAAAGAGCAGGAAAATGAGGTTTAGAATGGGGTAAATTAGTTATTAAAAGTTTGGTAACTTGACAAACCGAGGAAAATTTTAAATTGAGGACAAAGAATGATTGAATACAAAAATGTAGCGCTACGCTACACAGAAAAAGATGTTTTGAGAGATGTCAATTTACGGATTGAGAATGGGGAGTTTATGGTTTTAGTTGGACCTTCTGGGTCCGGTAAGACGACCATGATTAAGATGATTAACCGTCTTTTGGAACCAACTGATGGAAATATATACATGGATGGCAAGCGCATCAAAGACTATGATGAGCGTGAACTTCGTCTTTCTACGGGTTACGTCCTACAGGCTATTGCTCTCTTTCCCAATCTAACGGTTGCGGAAAATATTGCTCTCATTCCTGAGATGAAGGGCTGGACTAAGGAAGAAATAGCGAAGAAAACAGAAGAGCTTTTGGCTAAGGTTGGTTTACCAGTAGCTGACTATGGAAATCGTCTGCCTAGTGAACTATCTGGCGGAGAACAGCAACGGGTCGGCATTGTCCGTGCTATGATTGGTCAGCCTAAGATTCTCCTCATGGATGAGCCCTTTTCGGCCTTGGATGCTATTTCGAGAAAACAGTTGCAGGTTTTGACGAAAGAATTGCATAAAGAGTTTGGTATGACAACGATTTTTGTGACCCATGATACGGATGAAGCTTTGAAATTGGCGGACCGTATTGCTGTCTTGCAGGATGGAGAGATTCGTCAGGTGGCGAACCCTGAGACGATTTTAAAAGCTCCTGCAACGGACTTTGTAGCAGACTTGTTTGGAGGTAGTGTTCATGACTAATTTGATATCAACTTTTCAGGATCGTTTTGGTGATTGGGTAACAGCTCTATCTCAACATTTGCAGTTGTCACTTTTGACCTTATTACTAGCTATTTTTATTGCTATTCCCTTGGCTGTTTATCTTCGCTATCATGAGAAGTTGGCGGACTGGGTTTTGCAGATTGCAGGGATTTTCCAGACCATTCCGTCTCTGGCCTTGTTAGGACTCTTTATCCCCTTGATGGGAATTGGAACCTTGCCAGCTTTGACAGCTCTGGTGATTTATGCGATTTTCCCGATTTTGCAAAATACTATTACTGGGCTAAAGGGAATTGATCCAAGTCTACAAGAGGCTGGGATTGCCTTTGGGATGACTAGACGGGAGCGTCTCAAGAAGTTTGAAATTCCACTTGCCATGCCTGTCATTATGTCTGGGATTCGGACGGCAGCGGTCTTGATCATCGGTACGGCGACCTTGGCTGCCTTGATTGGGGCAGGTGGACTGGGTTCCTTTATCCTTTTGGGAATTGACCGCAATAATACTAGTCTGATTTTGATTGGGGCCCTTTCTTCTGCAGCGCTGGCCATTGCCTTTAACTTCCTACTAAAAGTGATGGAAAAAGCAAAATTGCGGACGATTTTCTCTGGTTTTGCCTTGGTGACCATATTACTCGGTCTGTCTTATAGTCCAGCCCTTTTGGCTCAAAAAGAGAAAGAAAACTTGGTGATTGCTGGGAAATTGGGACCAGAACCCGAAATTTTGGCTAATATGTATAAATTGTTGATTGAAGAAAATACCAGTATGACTGCAACTGTGAAACCAAACTTTGGGAAAACAAGCTTCCTCTATGAAGCTCTGAAAAAAGGCGATATTGATATCTATCCTGAATTTACCGGTACGGTGACTGAAAGTCTGCTTCAACCATCACCGAAAGTGAGTCATGAGCCAGAGCAGGTTTATCAAGTGGCGCGTGATGGCATTGCCAAACAGGATCATCTAGCCTATCTCAAACCTATGTCTTATCAAAATACCTACGCTGTAGCTGTTCCGAAAAAGATTGCTCAAGAATATGGCTTGAAGACCATTTCGGACTTGAAAAAAGTAGAAGGGCAGTTGAAGGCAGGCTTTACACTCGAATTTAATGATCGTGAGGATGGCAATAAGGGCTTGCAATCAATGTATGGTCTCAATCTCAATGTAGCGACCATGGAGCCAGCCCTTCGCTATCAGGCAATTCAGTCAGGCGATATTCAAATCACGGATGCCTATTCAACTGATGCGGAATTGGCACGTTATGATTTGCAGGTCTTGGAAGATGACAAGCAACTCTTCCCACCTTATCAAGGAGCTCCACTCATGAAAGAAGCTCTTCTCAAGAAACATCCTGAGTTGGAGCCAGTTCTCAATAAACTAGCTGGTAAAATTACTGAAAGCCAGATGAGCCAGCTCAACTACCAAGTCGGTGTTGAAGGCAAGTCCGCAGAACAAGTAGCCAAAGAATTTCTACAAGAACAAGGTTTGTTGAAGAAATAGTTTGAAAATGTCAAACTCAACTTGCTTAAACGACTATAGAAAAGAATGCTCAGACAATGTCGTCTGGGCTTTTTTGATATTAGAGTTACTGAATGTCTTTCAAAATGGAAAATATGAGGAAATTTTTAGGATTTTCTAAAATTTTACTGTAAATACACTTGACTATTCACAAAATAGGTGTATAATGTGTTGTGAACTACTTAACAAATAAAGATTTCCAGCTCATGTCGACTAAGGATGGAAATCTTGTGTATAGACAGTTCAGTAGATATATAATAGAGCGTTGCGTCCGAAAGTCTATCCAGACACGGCTCTTTAAAAACAAAAGGAGAAGATTATGAAAACAGAACCGATTCATCGTACCAGTATGTGGAAATTTAAGTTAAGTGCTGCCACCATGACTTTGATTCCCGCTGCCGTGGGGATTAACTATGTTGCCAAAGCCTTGGCAGAGGGGTTAAAGTTGCCCGTTTGGCTGGGGTCTTTGGGAACCTTTCTTACCAGCATGTTGGCTGGGCCGGTTGCCGGTGCCATTAGTGGTTTCATCAACAACGTGATCTATGGGCTGACCTTATCGCCAATTTCAACCGTGTATGCGATTACCAGCATCGGAATTGGGATTGCTGTCGGAGTCTTGCACGCCAATGGGTGGTTCTCGTCAGCGCGACGAGTATTTGTTTCTGCTATTATTATTGCCATCGTTTCAGCTGTCATTTCAACGCCACTCAACGTCATCTTTTGGGGTGGTCAGACCGGTATCGCTTGGGGTGACTCATTGTTTGCGGTAATGGTCGCCAATCACGCACCAGTGTGGCTGGCCTCATTTACCGATGAGTTTGTCTTGGATATTTTGGATAAAGTCTGCGTGGCCTACCTGGCATTCTTCATCTATCGTCAGCTGCCGAAGCGGATGGTGCACTTCTTTAGCGATGATAAATGATGACTGATAAAACATTGATTTCTGGAGCGCCACGGGTCAAGCTCAAGTGGTACCAGGTGATCGATCCGATTACTAAGCTCTTGTTCATCTTGGACATGACGTTGTTGAGCTTTGCCAGTATGAATTTATTGCTTCAGGCCGGATTAATTCTTGTCGCAACACTGCTATTGTTATTTTCCAAATTGAGTTCTACCACCTTTAAGGCGCTGGGATTCAGCCTGTTTCTGATTTGCACCATGCTGATCATCCAAGGGTTATTTTACAGTCGGAATCAAACTGTGCTGTTTTCTGTGCTTGGGGTGTCGTTCTACAAAGAGGGCCTGATTTACGCCACCACTCTGGGTTGTCGAGTATTGGTGATTATTTTGACCAGTGGCTTTTTTATAGTGACCACGAGTATTTCAGAAAACGCGGCCTATTTGGAACTGTCCGGATTGTCTTATAAAACCGTCTACGTTCTGATGTCGGTGTGTTATATTTTGCCGGAAATGATGCGCAATATGCGGAAAATCCAGCAGGCACAA
The DNA here is from genome assembly GCA_905373305.1 of uncultured Streptococcus sp. GTDB lineage: Bacteria > Bacillota > Bacilli > Lactobacillales > Streptococcaceae > Streptococcus. Next base: position 16,716 of record CAJPSM010000009.1, read on the forward strand.
AAAGTTCGCGGAACCAATCCGCAAAAAACGTTGATTCAGAAATTAAAGTCAGTCCTGCCGGTTCTAATTCCATTGGTGATTAAGACCTTGGATCAATCGATGACGCGGTCGATTTCTCTCCAACTGAGAGGTTTTGATAATCTCAACCGGACTGTCAGAACCTCCCAGCGCGTGTATCGCCTGTCGCGGACGCTGCACATTGGTCTGACTGGATTGGCAATTTTATTGATTGGGTGGAAGATATGGACGAAGATAAACGGATTGTAATTGAAAATTTGACCACCCGTTATCCGGGTACTGAGCAACCACAACTGCGTCAGATTAACGCGGAGGTTCATACCGGCCAGGTGGTTGGGATTATCGGGAATAGCCACTCCGGCAAATCGACTTTGTGCCGTGTGCTGGCAGGGGTCATTCCCAAAATTGTGTCTGCTGAGATTGAGGGCGATTGGCACATGTTTGGCCAGCGAGTGTCTGACAATTGGCCCGTTTATAATGCCATGAATGGAGTTGTACTGCAAAATCCAGCTGGCCAACTAAGCGGGTTGGCAGACACGGTTGCCGATGAAATCGCCTTTGACTTGATTAATCAGGGAATGGCTGAAGGACTGATTCAAAAACGGGTTGAAGAAGTTGCCACGCAAATGGGGCTGATTGAACAGCTGAATTTGCGTCCCGAGAGCCTTTCCGGTGGTCAGATCCAGCGGTTGGCAATTGCCACGGCGATTGTGGCTAATCCGGCTGTTTTGATTATGGATGATCCGACCAGTGAGATGGATCCCCTTGGCCGCCGGCAATTTTTCCAATGGCTGGCCCAAGTCAAAGAGACGACTGTCTTCATTGTCACCAGTGAAATTGACGATTTGTGCGAAGTCGCCGACGTTGTGTGGGTGCTGCACGAGGGTCAAATGGTAGCCCAGGGCAGGCCGGGTGAGGTGTTTAATCATTTGGCAGCTGACTGGCAGATTCCAGCCCCGACAATCCAGCAACTTGCTCAAAAAATGGATTGGCACTTGGCTGATGGCCGGTATCCGGTGAATTACGCTGATCTGAAGGAGGTTCGTTATGTCCACAATTGAACTGAGCCACCTGACGTTCACTTATCCGGAACGGTCCTTTAGCTTGGATGTTGAAGGCAAACATTTCGCCGATCCGATGGTGGCGATTGTCGGCCAAAATGGTGCCGGCAAATCAACGCTCTTCAAATTGTTGACGGGTTTGCTGACACCACAAACCGGTGTGATTAAGATCGATGGAGAAAATTTTAATGATCTTAAACCAGTCGAAAAGTTACTGAAGGTTGGGATTACTTTTCAGAATCCTGACGATCAGCTTTTCAACCCGACCGTTCAACGAGAGGTGGAGTGGAATGTCGCGCAGGTCATGGATGACCACGATACGATTACGAGGCGGGCTTTAGCGGCTCTAAAAAGAGTTGGCTTGGATGATAAAACAGCTGAAAGTCCATATGACCTGTCATTGTCGGAACGCAAGCTGTTGAGCGTTGCCACAGTTTTGGCAGTGGATCCGGCGATTTATTTATTTGATGAGCCGATGATGTCGCTTGATTGGGAAAGCCGGCGCAAGTTGACCGCAATTTTCCATCAGCTGGCTGATTCGGGCCACCAAGTTGTGACCATCACCCATGACATGGATTGGGTCGCCGCCGAGTTTGAGTCGGTGTATGTTATGGAACACGGGAAGTTTGGCTTCGCCGGCAGTCCACGGGAATTGTTCAGCAATCACGAACTTGTCCAGCGAGTGGGATTACTACCACCGCGGATTATGGACATAGCGGAGTCGCTGGGTGATTCACAGACATATTTATCGGTTAATGATTATTGCCAGAAAAATCGAGATGTATAGAAAAAATCACCTCTGCGGGTTTTCCAGGTTGAAGGATTAACTTCAGCTTCTGGCAAGAACTCACATGGGTGACTTTTGTGTTTAATAACGTTTCATGATCATCGGGTGCTTCCTCAGATCACTCGGTTTGATTTTACTTTGTTTCATGGTCATAATCATATACCATTTCTTTTGGATTTTTTGTTTGACTAATACAAAATAGGTCTTCATAGGTCTTCGCATTTTTAGCGCCCATTAGGATCATCAGTATAATTTTCTGAATTAGGAGACTGTCCCATCACTATTCGAACTTCGTCTCCCAACTTACGCTGTTCCCATTCATCCGTGAATCCTTTAAATCGCAATTCTGGAACTTTCTTTTTAACTGAATCATCTATTTTCGCCATAGTCCCCACCATTTTATTGGTTTTTCTTGTTCTTCTATCCTTTTTTGATCTTTGATTTGTTCCTGCAAATTTTCCAACTTCTCTTTAAGAGCGTTCACTTCATCTTTATATTGATTGTCTAAGTGTTTGAATTCTGTTTCCTGTGAGGGCATTTTGAGGGCTTTTAAGTTATCATTTTCCGCCTTGTATTCTTCTAGCAACTTTTTATCTTGCAAGGCTAATCGTTGTTACTGGTCTAACAAATTAGTTAGTTTTTCTATTTGTTGGTCTTTGCTACTTATTTGTTGGTCTTTGGTATTTGATTTGCTACTACTTTCTACTTTACCTAAAATTATTTTTTCTGCTTTAGAATTTATTAGATTAGACCCATTGGAACTTTTAAGCTGTAATTCTTTTGGTAACCTTTGGTAGTGATATTGAATATTTTGTTTTGTAACACTCAACTCATCCGCCAGCTCTTTGATCGTTTTTAAGTCTTCACTCATGGTTTAAGTCCTGCCTTTTAACCGTTGGTAGATATTGTTCAATGGCTTTTTTGAGGTAGCGTGCGATATTATGCTTAGAATATTCTTTACGTCTGCTGGCAACATAAGACAAGTGGTCTTTGACACTATTTAGCCCTCTTAATTCTTTCAGTTCGTCATAGAGGGGGTAAACATGGACTTGCAATCCTGCCATGATTTTTGTATCTTGCATTTCAAACGGACTTAGCAACATATTTTCTAGCAATAGCGTGGTGTACTTGCTTTTCATTGCTTCAATAGCTAGCTTATCTTCGGTTTCTGCTTTGCGTGCTTTATCTTCTTGATAGGCGGTATCTTCTAACTTATAGCTGTTATCGTCTGCTCGACGTTTCTTTCGTAACCAGATATCCAATGTTAAACCGTCCGCATCAATCGCTTGATAGAGATAATGCCAACGCCCCTTAATTTTGATATAGGTTTCATCCATTTTCCACGAATAGAAGGACTGTTTATTTTTCTTTTTCCAGAGATGATAGAGGATTTTACTGTATTCTTGAACCCACCGATAAATCGTAGTGTGACAAACATTTATTCCACGGTCATAAAGCAATTCCTGAACTTCACGATAGCTCAGATTGTAACGTAGGTAATAACCAACAGCGACAATGATGACGTCTTGTTGGAATTGTTTGCCTTTAAAATGATTCATCTCTCAAGCCTTACTAACCTTTTTTCTGCTCTTTGAGAAGCTGAAGGTCGTGCTAGTAACTACCTATTTGGTTTGATTAATTCCATCATTTATCTGGTGCTTGCCCTTCAAAAAGGCTTCTATGGTGAGGTTTTAACAACTCTCTATTTTACAATTATGCAGCCAATTGGTCTCTTGGTTTGGATTTATCAAGCCCAGTTTAAGAAAGAACAACAAGAGTTTGTCGCACGTAAACTAGACGGCAAGGGTTGGACAAAGTATCTTTCTATTAGTGTTCTTTGGTGGTTTGCCTTTGGGTTTATTTATCAGTCTATCGGAGCTAATCGTCCCTATCGTGATTCTATCACTGATGCGACCAATGGTGTAGGGCAAATCCTCATGACAGCTGTTTACCGTGAGCAATGGATATTCTGGGCAGCTACCAATGTCTTTTCTATCTATCTCTGGTGGGGAGAAAGCCTGCAAATTCAAGGGAAATACCTGATTTACTTGATCAATAGTCTAGTTGGGTGGTATCAGTGGAGCAAGGCAGCAAAGAGTGCTTAAAAAAGTAAAAAAGGATCAGATGATCCTTTTTTTGTGTTAGAGCAAGATGAATAATACCGTAATGATAATAGCGCTCGTTATACGAATAATGTGGTGCGATATATGTTGATTTTCTTGCTGTCGCCCGTTCCAGTAGGCACCATAGCAGACGATACTCGAACCCACAATCCATAGTAGAATGGTTGCCAGTGGGACGAAGTAAAAGATAGCTAGAGCCAGAGAAGTGATGCAACTGCCGACCAAGATGCACGTGTTTCCCAGACTGTAGTTCTTTTGTTTCATGGCTGAAAAAGCAGCAGCAAGGTGAAGTAATGAGAATGCGAGAGCTAGTACGATTGTTAATATTCCTAGAATCATCGAAGTTAACATAGTTGGTTCCTTTCTGAGTTACAGGCTTAGTTATCAAGTGGAGTTGTAGAGGTCATCTCCATTACATCAAGGTAAAATCTCACCACTTGGCCTTCGGTATAAGATTTTCCTTTTTTTAGCCACCAAGTTAGAGTCTCGATAAAGTTCGTCACAACAAAATGCTGGAGGTAGGAGGCCGGAATGTTTGGATAGGCCTCTTGCAAGTCACCCGCCACCATGGGATAAACGTGGTGTTCGAGTTCCTTGTGTAGTTGGCGGAGGAAGTAGTCGTTTTTGGAAAAAAGGAGACTGGTGACATGGTCCTGGTTTTTCTGAAAATGTAAAAAGATATGTGCGAGGTAGTCCTCGGTCGTAAAGTGTCCTTCTCTTTCAAAGAGATGATGAAAGAGGTAGCGACAGAGCTCATCTAAAAGGAGTTCCTTACTCTCGTAGTGACAGTAAAAAGTAGAACGTCCAACATCTGCTAGGTCAATGATATCCTGAACAGTAGTGGTATCATAGCCTTTGTCGTTCAAAAGTTGTAAAAAAGCTTGATAGATGGCTTTTTTAGTCTTACTAACCCGACGGTCTCTTTTTGGCATATAGACACTTGAGACAAACTGTTCAGAACTGAACAGGACTAACAGTTTGCTTCTATCCTTTCTTTGGATTTTATTAGATAATACAAATGAAAGAAGTATGTATATACCCATTATACCAAAGGAGGGAGAGAAATGAGTTCTAAAACATCTATCTGGTTAGCTTTTTTCTTAAATTTAAGCTATGCGATTGTTGAGTTTATCGCGGGAGGAATCTTTGGTTCAAGTGCAGTTCTTGCTGATTCTGTTCATGACTTGGGGGATGCTATAGCCATTGGCATCTCAGCCCTTTTAGAAACAATCTCAAACCGTGAAGAAGATAGGCAGTACACCTTGGGTTACAAGCGTTTTAGTCTTTTAGGAGCCATGCTAACGGCTGTGATTCTTATGATAGGGTCTGTCCTAGTGATCTTGGAAAATGTCACAAAGATTGTTCACCCGCAACCCGTCAATGAGGAAGGCATCCTCTGGCTGGGAATCATTGCAGTAGCCATTAATGTGCTAGCAAGTCTGGTAGTTCGTAAGGGGAAAACAAAGAACGAGTCAATTCTTAGCCTGCATTTTTTGGAAGACACTCTTGGTTGGTTGGCCGTCATTCTAATGGCGATTATTCTTCGATTTACGGACTGGTATATCCTCGATCCGCTTTTATCACTAGTTATTTCTATCTTTATTCTGTCGAAAGCCATTCCTCGCTTTTGGAGCGCACTGAAAATTTTCCTAGATGCTGTGCCAGAAGGAGTCGAGACAAGTGATTTGGAGAAGGATTTAGAGGCTCTGACCAATGTCAAAAGTGTTAATCAACTTAGCATTTGGTCCATGGATGGTCTAGAGAATAATGCTATTGTTCACATTTGTATCAAGGACTGGGAACAGATGATGGAAACCAAAGAAGTGGTGCGTCAATGTTTAGAAGAAAGAGGCGTGCGGAATATCACTATTGAAGTAGATAGCAGTCAAAGCAATCATGCGCAACATAGGCGGAAGGTGAGAGAGTTAGAGCAGAAGCATGGTCATCATTAGTACAAAGTAAAGAATGATTAAGCCCCTATGTTATTTGAAATAGAGTATTTTATTTACTGTTTAAATATTTTAAAAGTTTGATCCTATAAGGCTCTGTATAAACTTTACTTAGTTGTTTGGTAATTAAAAAAATTTTTCGATTAGATGCAAAAAGTTTGACTTGGAGTCAACTCAAAGTTGTATAATAAGATGAATGAGTTATAGTTGCTTAAATTCAGTGAAGATAATGAAAGGAGGCTAGTATATGAATATTAAATCTGCCAGCGATTTATTGGGAATTTCAGCGGATACGATTCGGTATTATGAGCGAGTTGGTCTTGTGCCACCGATTACTCGAACTGCGACTGGAATTCGTGACTTTCAAGATCAGGATATAGAAGCGCTGGAATTTATTAAGTGTTTCCGTTCGGCGGGTGTCTCTGTAGACAGTTTAGTTGACTATATGTCGCTCTACCAAAAGGGGGATGAAACGAGAGAAGAAAGGCTTGATATTTTAGAAGACGAAAAGAAAAAATTAGAGGAGCGCTTTTCTCAGTTACAGACGGCTTTAAATCGCTTAAATCTCAAAATTAAACTTTACAAGGAAGGAAAATTTTAAATGAAATCAGCAGTATATACAAAGGCAGGCAAGGTTGGACTTGCTACAATTGAACGTCCGCAAATTATAGAAGCAGATGATGCTATTATCCGCATTGTCCGTACTTGCGTTTGTGGTTCGGACCTCTGGAGTTACCGTAATCCAGAAATCGAAGAAGGACATAGAAATAGCGGTCATGAGGCTATCGGAATTATCGAAGAAGTTGGTGAGAACGTTACTACAGTAAAATCAGGAGACTTTGTCATCGCACCTTTCACCCATGGCTGTGGGGAGTGTGATGCCTGTCGCGCTGGCTATGATGGGACTTGTGACCGCCATATTGGCACCAACTGGTCTAACGGGGTCCAAGCAGAGTACATCCGTTTCCACTTTGCTAATTGGGCACTTGTGAAAATTCCAGGTCAACCTTCAGATTATAGCGAAGGCATGCTCAAGTCACTTTTGACACTTGCTGATGTCATGCCGACAGGCTATCATGCGGCGCGTGTTGCTAATGTGCAAAAGGGCGACAAGGTGGTCGTTATCGGGGATGGGGCTGTTGGCCAATGTGCTGTCATTGCAGCTAAGATGCGTGGAGCTTCTCAAATTGTCCTTATGAGCCGTCATGAAGACCGCCAAAAGATGGCCTTGGAATCAGGGGCGACAGCTGTTGTGGCTGAACGTGGCGAAGAGGGAATTGCCAAGGTGCGTGAAATCCTCGGTGGTGGAGCAGATGCAGCCCTTGAATGTGTTGGGACTGAAGCAGCCGTTGAGCAGGCCCTTGGAGTCCTTCATAATGGAGGACGCATGGGATTTGTCGGTGTTCCACATTATAATAACCGTGCCCTTGGTTCAACCTTTGCCCAAAATATTTCAGTGGCAGGTGGAGCAGCCTCAGTTACCACTTATGACAAACAAGTTTTGTTAAAAGCGGTTCTTGATGGAGACATCAATCCAGGTCGCGTCTTTACTTCAAGTTATAAACTGGAAGATATCGACCAGGCTTATAAAGATATGGATGAACGCAAGACCATTAAGTCTATGATTGTGATGGATTAACAATGAAAATCCTAATGGAGATTTGAGACTCTCTATTAGGATTTTTTGCGTTGGTATATTTGTTGAGTTATGGCAGCGTACTTTCTCTCAAAGTCAGTCTGGTTCCCAGCATGGTTAGGCTAGGTATTTTGCGACCGTGGAGGACTTCCTTGTTAAGAATATCCATACCTGCTCGGCCCATTTCCTCGGTATAGACAGTGATGCTTGAAAGAGGAGGATAGACCTGCTTGGTCAGACTGGTGTCGTTGAAAGAAATGAGGCTGACGCGGTCTGGTAGGCTAATTCCAGCTTCTTGAAGGGCACGGAGGGCGCCGATGGCTAAACTATCGCTGGCAGCGAAAAAGGCTGGTGGGAGTTGTTCTCCTAGCTTGTGAATGGCCTCCTTCATCAAGTCATAGCCAGATTGGGCAGTAAAGCTCCCCTGAAAGACCAGTTCTCCATGGTAGATTCCATTTGCTTGGGTAATGTCTTTGAAATTTTCTAGTCGCTTATCCTGGATGATTTCTTCCTGGTCGGTTGTTTCTTCAAGACCTGTGAGAATTCCGATACGGTTCATACCTTGGCTGAGGAAATGGTCTACAACTTGTTTCACAGCAGTGTAAAAGTCAGTGATAATACAGGTATGACCTAATGAGAGGGTATCGCTGTCTATAAAGACTAGAGGTTTTTGGTATTCTTCAAAGGCAGAAATCTGTGCTCGACTGAACTTTCCAATACAGAGAATGCCGATTACTTCCTCGCTCAGTGTAAAAGGATGGTCGTTAAAATAGCGCAAGATATCATAGTCCAACTCTTGGGCTCTTTTTTCAATACCGAGACGAATCTGGTAGTAGTAGAGGTCGTCTAGCTCTCCTTGTTCACTGATCCATTGGATAATGGCAATCTTTTGCTTGGGTTTATGGGATTCGCCTGTCTTGAGGTGCTTGGTATAGCCCAGTTCTTCAGCGACAGTTAAAATACGGTGTCTGGTTTCTTCTGTGACAGATAGGCTCTGGTCGCGATTGAGGACACGGGATACGGTCGCGATAGAGACAGAGGCTAGCTGTGCAATGTCTTTTAAGGTAGCCATAAATCCTCCTCCTTTTAAGTTAGTATATCATATTTTTCTTCTTTTTACCGATTGTTTAGTAAAACTTTAGTAAAAAGGATTGACCTTGGCAAAAGCCTTGGATACAATAGAAGAAAACGATTACACGTTAAGGTAACTTAACGGACAGTCAAAGGAGAATTCATATGACACAACATCTTACTGCTGAAGCACTTCGTAAAGACTTTCTTGCCGTTTTTGGTCAAGAAGCAGACCAAACCTTCTTTTCACCAGGCCGTATCAATCTGATTGGTGAACACACAGACTACAATGGTGGGCATGTTTTCCCAGCAGCTATTTCCTTGGGAACTTATGGGGCTGCACGCAAGCGTGACGACCAAGTTTTGCGTTTCTACTCAGCCAACTTTGAGGACAAGGGCATCATCGAAGTGCCTCTTGCTGACCTCAAATTTGAAAAAGAGCACAGCTGGACCAACTATCCAAAAGGGGTTCTTCATTTCTTGCAAGAAGCTGGACATGTCATTGACAAAGGTTTTGATTTCTATGTCTTTGGGAATATCCCAAATGGTGCTGGCTTGTCTTCTTCAGCATCCTTGGAACTCTTGACAGGGGTCGTGGCAGAGCATCTCTTTGATTTAAAACTAGACCGTTTGGATTTGGTTAAAATCGGAAAACAAACAGAAAATAACTTTATCGGAGTCAACTCTGGTATCATGGACCAGTTTGCTATCGGTATGGGGGCTGACCAACGTGCTATTTACCTAGATACCAACACCTTGGAGTACGACTTGGTGCCACTTGATTTGAAGGACAATGTCGTTGTCATCATGAACACCAACAAACGCCGTGAACTAGCAGACTCTAAATACAATGAACGCCGTGCTGAGTGTGAGAAAGCTGTGGAAGAATTGCAAGTTGCCTTGGATATTCAGACCTTGGGTGAATTGGACGAGTGGACCTTTGACCAATACAGCTACCTGATTAAAGACGAAAATCGTTTGAAACGTGCTCGTCATGCTGTGCTTGAAAACCAACGTACCCTTAAAGCTCAAGCAGCCCTTCAAGCAGGTGATTTGGAAACATTTGGACGCTTGATGAATGCGTCACACGTTTCTCTGGAGCATGATTACGAAGTAACTGGCTTGGAATTGGATACTCTCGTTCACACAGCTTGGGATCAAGAAGGTGTTCTGGGTGCTCGTATGACAGGGGCAGGTTTTGGTGGCTGTGCCATTGCCTTGGTGCAAAAAGATACTGTTGAGGCCTTTAAGGAAGCTGTAGGCAAGCACTACGAGGAAGTCGTTGGATATGCTCCAAGCTTCTATATCGCTGAAGTTGCAGGTGGCAGTCGCGTTTTAGACTAGGAGAGAAGTAAATGGACGCTGTAATATTTGATTTAGATGGCTT
>CAJPSM010000010.1 GCA_905373305.1 uncultured Streptococcus sp.
AGAGTACTTGGTTTGGGACCAAGGTGTCGCAGGTTCGAATCCTGTCTTCCCGATTTGATTTATTGACTAAGATACTTAAGTGAGTATCTTTTTTTGTCTCTTTGCCAATTGTAGTGGGTTAACGAAAAGTCATACCCTGGGGAGGACCGAATTGGTTTTCTCCTTTTTGATATTCAAAGCGATGAGGATTCCAGTTTTAAAGTTATCAAAGTTCCGAAAGCCAAAGATATTGCGTTTGATGAGTTTAATGAGATGATTGGTTGCTTCTAATTTGGCGATGGAATAAGGTAATTGAAGGGTGTTAATGATTTTCTCTTTGTCCTTTAGAAAGGTTTTAAAGACAGCCTGAAAGCGAGGGTGGACCATCTTGAGATAATTTGGCTCTTTGTCAACTGTAGTGAGTTGAAAAAAAGCTAAGATCGAGAAAGGACGAAATTTGTCCTTTCTTTTTTAGATGTTCAGAGCGATAAAAATACGTTTTTTGAAGTTTTCAAAGTTCCGAAAACCAAAGGAATTTCGCTTGATAAACTTAATGAGATTATTAGTTGCTTCCAATTTTGCGTTAGAATAGAGTAATTGAAGAGCGTTGATAATCTTGTCTTTGTCTTTAAGAAAGGTTTGAAAGACAGTCTGAAAGCGAGGGTGGACCAGCTTGAGATTATTTTCAATGAGTTCGAAAAATTTTTCTGTCTCCTTGTTCTGAAAGTGAAAAAGCAAGAGCTGATAGAGATTATAGTATTTCTTTAGGTCTGGTGATAAAAGTGTTTATTGCTTAGCTTCCGACTATCTTGTTGGACGAGTTTCCAGTAGCGCTTGATGATTCTATATTCATGAGATTTTCGGTCAAATTAATTCATGATTTGCACACGAACACGACTCATAGCACGGCTAAGATGTTGGAGTAAAACAGTCCACTGGGCTGTTTTAGCCTGAGTTCAGAAATATAATAACGAAGGGTGAAAGCGATCCAGAACGATTTTGGCACAGGGAAAAAGTTGTCTAGCTAAGTTATAGTAAGGGCTAAACATATCCATAGTAATGATTTTCACCTGACAACGAACAGCACGATTGTAGCGCAGAAAATGACTTCTTATGATAGCTTGTGTTCTGCCTTCAAGAACAGTGATAATATTAAGCCTGTCAAAGTCTTGCGCAATGAAACTAATCTTCATCTCCCGATTGAAACAGTCACTCCCCTGACTGTTTCAACATCCCAGGATATAATCTCAGAAAGATGAGAAAAATCATGCTTAAACCGGAAGTCATTGAGCTTGCGAATGACAGTTGAAGTTGAAATGGTCAGCTGATGAGCAATATCGGTCATAGAAGTCTTTTGAAAATCATATTTCTCCATTTGGTTTCTGTGATTAGGACAAGATCGGGCTTCATAATCCAGTTTAGCGATGATTTCCTTGTGTGTATCCTTAGTGATGATATCTAGAATTTGGATATTAGAGTCTTTAATATCGAGCAATTTTGTGATAAAATGTAACTGTTTCATATGATTCTTTCTAATGAGTTGTTTAGTCGCTTTTCATTATAGATTATATGGGACTTTTTTTCTACAATAAAAAAGGCTCCATAATATCCATAGGGAATTTACACACTACAAATATTATAGAGCCTGCAAACAACACCCCATGACTAGAAGATTCTTCTAATCATGGGGGTGTTGTTTCTATAGGTGGGCTAGGTTATATTCTTCGAAAATCTCTTTAAACCACGTCAGCCTCGCCTTGCCGTAGGTATATGATACTGACTCTGTCAGTTCTATCCACAACCTCAAAACAGTGTTTTGAGTAGCCTGTGGCTAGTTTCCTAGTTTACTCTTTGATTTTCATTGAGTATTATTGCTTTTTCTTGTTTTTTGTCAACCATCCAAATCCGAGAAGGGCAAGGATGCTGAATCCAGCAAGGGCAAGAAGGGATTTGCTCTCAGTTCCTGTGTTTGGAAGGACTTTCTGAGAAAGAGATTCTGCAGCAGTTTCTTGAGTGTCAGGATTTGCTGCTAGGTTTTGGGCTTGGCCCTGTTCTTGTTCAACTCCCAAGCTAGAAAGATCAAATTCTGGCTTTTCTTCCACAGCTGGGGCAACGATAGCACCACCTTGAGATAAGCGAAGAACAACAGCAGTTAGGGCATTCAATTGCAACCCTTTTTCAGTCCATTTAAGACCTTGAGGTTTAGCGATTCCTACTGGTCCTGCTTGATTTTCATCTGCCAGGACTTCGGCCTTTCTCAAGTGAGCAAAGGCAGTTCCTAAGTTGAATTCCCGAGCCTTATCATCTGCATTCACAAAGACAGCGTAGACATCACCGTTTGGAGCAGTGATTTGGTAGCCGATCACCACGTCCTCTTTTTCAACACCATTTTGACCTGGGACAGTAATGAGCTGGACGCGCTCTTTGATATCTTGCAAACTCTTGAGTCGGAAGGCGTCTGTAGATTGACGAAGGGCAATCAACCCCTTCATGTAGTCACGGCTCTTGACATTTTCAGGATATGCTTTGCCGTCCGTTGCCTTGGTCCAGTCAAACTTGTTGACAGCATCACTAGAGTCGTAAGAGTCGTGGATAAAGTAAGGATAGACAAATGGCTTGCCGTCCTTATCTCTCAACAAGTGAGATTTGTTTGGAACCTTATCGTCTGGAACAGGAGTCTTGTAGGCTGGGTCAAGGAATTGTTTGGTACGTCCGTATTCCTGACCAGAATGGATAAATGGAGTCCCTTGAGCTGTCAAGATCATGAGGTTTCCAAGTCGCAAACGACGATGGATCTCAGCGTAGTTCTCAGCCTTGCTTGGGTCTTTTTTGATAGACTGAGCGATGATATCAAAGAGGGTCAAGTTATCATGGGCTGCGATATACTGGATAACATCTCCAGGGCTGTCTGCTTCAAAGTTAGTTGGTTGAGCAATGAGATTTTTAAAGATGGTATTGATATCGCGTTTTCCACCTGTGATAAAGGCAGGTTGACCTTCGTTTGGATAACCAGACTTGAGGTTGTTACGGATATCGTCTGAAAAGACCGCAACAGTATCTGTTTTCTTCATCCAAGACTGATCAGCAGGTTGTACAGGCATATTTTCATCACCAGCATAGGTTTTCCAACCTTCGCCTAGCATGATCAGATTTGGATTGAGGGCGCGTGCAGCCTTGTAAGCTTCTTCGATCGAAGCCGCATCGTGGTCTCCCATCATATCGAAACGGAAGCCATCCACTTTGTAAGTTTCAACCAGATACTTGATAGAGTCAACTAGGACTCGTTTAGACATGTAGTGGGTTGTTCCCAAACGACCGCCTCCAAAGCTAGTACGTGGAGTTCCGTCTGCGTCCATAAAGTGGTAGTAGTTTGGCTCAATATCTTCAAAAATATCAACATTGGCAGTATGGTTGTAGACCACGTCCAAGATAGCTCCCATACCTCGTTTATGGATTTCGTTGATGAGGTTTTTGAATTCGGCGATACGTTTTTCTGGATCTTTAGGATCGCTAGAGTACATACCAGTCAAGGAGAAGTAGTTTTGAGGGTCATATCCCCAGTTGTAGTTGCTGTTGCTTGAAGCATAGTCAGACAAGCGTTCTTGGTTCTTCAATTCATTGACAAAGTAGTAGGACAAGACTGGAAGAAGTTGGATGTGGGTAACACCCAAGTCTTTGAGATAGTCTAGCTTTTCGATAAAGGCTTCAAAGGTACCAAATGGCTTGGTCAAATCTTTTGCGATGGCAGGATCGGAAGTAAAGTCACGGACATGAGCTTCATAGATGACCGCATCTTCGCGCGATTTGAAGTTGCGAATCTTACCGTAGGTCAAGTCTTGTGGGCCTAGTTTTGCTGGATCGACAAAGGCGGCTTTAGCGACCTTATGAGCTGCATCTGTTTTTGCTAGATCACTGTTCCAAGCTGCTAGCGATTTGGCATAAGGGTCAAGAACGAGAACGGTTTTACCTTGGCGCTCGATTTGGTAGTGGTAGTAGTAGCCAGTGTAGTTGCTGATACCTAGACCAGAGTTTGCGTCCAAAGTTTGTTTCCAGGTTCCTTTTTCTCCTTTTTCAAGAGCGACAGTTCCGACCACTTTTTCAGGGTCTTTCTTGTCGTAGACGACAACGGAAACCTTATCAGCACTTGGAGACCAGAGGGTAAGGTCGACCCGCTTGCCATCTTCTTTTAGGGTTGCGCCGAGTGGACCGTCATAACTGTAGGTCTCATCCTTGAGGCGCCAGCTTGAACGTGTGGTAAAACGGTCTGAATTGTAGCTGACAGTGTAAGGGTGTTGGGTGTCAGAGAAGTCACCGATGTAGGTCACTTTCTTACCAGCTTCATCTACTTCGACATCTGTGCTGGCTACTTTGTTTCCTTGATGGTCAGTGATGCTGGAGTGTTTAAGAATGTCTTCTTTCTTGGCTCCGACTAGGGTAGAAAAGCTGCTTTCGATACGAGACTTAGCTACGTGTTGAGCACCAGTCATGCGGATGTCGTGCACATAATAGGGGTTGGTGTAGATGGTTTCATCATCATCTTTTAGGAAGATTTGACTGTGATTTTTCAAATCTGTAAATTTGTAATCCTCTTTTCGGATTTTCACATCATCGCCTTTCTTGCTTTCGTCTAGTAATAAAAATCCGAATTCTCTTGCAGCTTCATTGAGTGGGATATCAATGTAACGGCCATATTTCCCAGTTGCCGTAAAGTCAGTACCATCAGGCCATTCTCCACTACTTGGATTCTTGACATCGCCCCAATACCAGAGAGATTTTTTGTCATAGTTCCCGTCGGTGCGGTAGTAGTTGACACGGACAGTTCCCGCTGGCTGAGGACGGTAGTTGTATACCTTATAGTTTTCATCTAGCCAAGCCTCATTCATTTTTGGAGAGAGGCGCTCTACTGAACGATCTCCAGTAAGGTTATCCCCTTTAGTATTGTTGATGAGGAAGCTGATCTTCTTGGCTTGCTCATTTTTGAGTTTGACGTCCAGGTAATAGCCGTAGTCATCTTTCTTGGCATCCTTGAAGAACTTGGCTCCATTGGGCCAGTTTTCAGAAGGCTTTTCAACATCGTCCCATGTCCAAAGACCTTGAGAATCCTTGTTTTCTTCAGGGAGTTTTTTTACATGGATGCGGAAGTAGTTGTCTTCGATTGGTTCTTCAGAACTAGTTTCTGTTTGTGGTTTTTGATCAGAACTTGGCGTCGAAGTGCTGGTATCTACTTTCTCTTCCTTGCTGTTAGGTTGGCTTAGAGTAACGTCATCTTTTTTAGGTGTTTCAGCAGCTAGAACAGCGTCTGTTGTTGGGTTTTCCTTTTTAGCGCCAAGGGAAGCGTTTGCATTGTTTTGTTCAGAGACAGGCGCTTGCTTTTGAGTTTGACTAGTTTCAGTCTCGGTAGGAGCCGTGGTCACTAGGCTAGTATTTTCCTGAGTTTGAGGAAGGTTTTCATTAGCTGAAATAGTTGGCATTGCAGCAGAAAGCAGGACAATGCTGGCACCGATAAGGACAGAGCCTGTTCCATTTTTCAAGGAACGAATACCGTAAACCATTTTTTTCTCAGTTTGAGATGGGTTCTTTTTCATCACAATTCTCCTTGTGTAGTTATTCCTTATCAGTATAGCATGAGGTAAACATTTGTGCAAGCGTTTTCCTGATTTTTGAGAGAAAATTTTATGATTAATTCTTTTGAAATGTTAAATCATTTTATAGGAAAAGATTGTTTGAAAAATGGTAAAAAAACCTTGAAAAATCTTGTTTAATAAGGTATAATAAGAATAATCATTTGTCGTAGGTTTTGTCTGAAATATTGTCCAGACAGGACTCACAGCAGTTAAATCTCCTGAAAAAGTCGGATTTAGCTGCTCTTTTTGTGCTTTTTTTCGGCTTTTTGAGTCTTTGTAACGAAGATTTAAAGATTCTGAAAATTTATCAGAAGGACATGGTGATAGGGTTTTTACAACCATTTGACGATAATCAATAGCCTGATGAAGCGGGCTTGGAACTTTATTTACAAAGGAGAATCATCTTGGCAGGACATGACGTTCAATACGGGAAACATCGTACCCGTCGTAGTTTTTCAAGAATCAAAGAAGTTCTTGACTTACCAAATTTGATTGAAATTCAAACGGATTCATTCAAAGATTTCCTAGATCACGGTCTTAAGGAAGTATTTGAAGATGTATTGCCAATTTCAAACTTCACAGACACAATGGAGTTGGAATTTGTTGGATATGAAATCAAGGAACCAAAATACACGCTCGAAGAAGCTCGTATCCACGATGCTAGCTACTCAGCACCAATTTTTGTAACCTTCCGCTTGATCAATAAAGAAACAGGCGAAATTAAAACTCAAGAAGTTTTCTTTGGTGATTTCCCAATCATGACAGAAATGGGCACCTTCATCATCAACGGTGGTGAGCGTATCATCGTATCTCAGTTGGTTCGTTCTCCTGGTGTTTATTTTAACGACAAGGTAGACAAAAACGGTAAAGTGGGCTACGGTTCAACTGTCATCCCTAACCGTGGAGCTTGGTTGGAGCTTGAAAGCGACTCAAAAGACATCGCCTACACTCGTATCGACCGTACTCGTAAAATTCCATTTACGACCTTGGTTCGTGCGCTTGGTTTCTCAGGTGATGATGAAATCTTTGATATCTTTGGTGACAGCGAATTGGTTCGCAATACCGTTGAAAAAGATATCCACAAGAACCCAATGGACTCTCGTACAGATGAAGCCTTGAAAGAAATCTACGAACGCCTTCGTCCAGGTGAGCCTAAGACTGCTGAAAGCTCACGTAGCTTGCTTGTGGCTCGTTTCTTTGATCCACGTCGCTACGATTTGGCAGCCGTTGGTCGTTACAAGATCAATAAAAAATTGAACATCAAAACACGCTTGCTCAACCAAACTATCGCCGAGCCATTGGTAGATCCTGAAACTGGAGAAATCTTAGTAGAAGCTGGTACAATCATGACTCGTAGTGTGATTGAGAGCATCGAGCATCACTTGGACGGCGACTTGAACAAGATCGTTTATATTCCAAACGATGCAGCTGTTTTGACAGAACCAGTTGTCCTTCAAAAATTCAAGGTTGTTGCGCCAACGGATCCAGACCGTGTTGTAACTATCATTGGTAATGCTAATCCTGATGACAAGGTTCGTGTTGTAACTCCTGCGGATATTCTTGCAGAGATGAGCTACTTCCTCAACTTGGCGGAAGGTATCGGACGTGTGGATGATATCGACCATCTTGGAAACCGTCGTATCCGTGCGGTTGGTGAATTGCTTGCCAATCAAGTACGTCTTGGACTTTCTCGTATGGAACGTAATGTCCGTGAACGTATGTCTGTTCAGGACAATGAAGTTTTGACACCGCAACAAATCATTAACATCCGTCCTGTAACAGCTGCAGTCAAAGAATTCTTTGGTTCATCACAGTTGTCACAGTTCATGGACCAACACAACCCACTTTCTGAGTTGTCTCACAAACGCCGTTTGTCAGCCTTAGGACCTGGTGGTTTGACTCGTGACCGTGCTGGATATGAAGTACGTGACGTGCACTACACTCACTATGGTCGTATGTGTCCAATCGAGACACCTGAAGGACCAAACATCGGTTTGATTAACAACTTGTCATCTTACGGACACTTGAACAAGTATGGCTTTGTTCAAACACCATACCGTAAGGTTGACCGTGAAACAGGTGTTGTTACCAACGAGATCGTTTGGTTGACAGCTGATGAAGAAGATGAATTCACTGTGGCACAGGCTAACTCACGTCTGAACGAAGATGGTACTTTTGCTGAGAAGGTTGTTATGGGACGTCACCAAGGGGTCAACCAAGAGTATCCAGCTAATGTTGTTGACTATATGGACGTGTCACCAAAACAGGTAGTTGCCGTTGCGACCGCATGTATTCCTTTCTTGGAAAACGATGACTCCAACCGTGCCCTCATGGGAGCCAACATGCAACGTCAGGCTGTGCCATTGATTGATCCAAAAGCACCTTACGTTGGTACTGGTATGGAATACCAAGCAGCTCATGATTCTGGAGCTGCGGTTATTGCTCAGTATGACGGTAAAGTTACTTACGCAGATGCTGACAAGGTAGAAGTTCGTCGTGAAGATGGTTCGCTAGATGTTTACCACATCCAAAAATTCCGTCGTTCAAACTCAGGTACTGCTTATAACCAACGTACACTTGTTAAAGTTGGCGATGTCGTTGAAAAAGGCGACTTTATCGCTGACGGACCTTCTATGGAAAAAGGGGAAATGGCGCTTGGACAAAACCCAATCGTTGCCTACATGACTTGGGAAGGTTACAACTTCGAGGATGCCGTTATCATGAGCGAACGCTTGGTCAAAGATGATGTCTATACATCTGTCCACCTCGAAGAATACGAATCAGAAACGCGCGATACAAAGCTTGGGCCTGAAGAAATCACTCGTGAAATTCCAAACGTTGGTGAAGATGCCCTTAAAGACCTTGACGAAATGGGTATTATCCGTATTGGTGCTGAGGTCAAAGAAGGCGATATTCTTGTAGGTAAAGTAACACCTAAGGGTGAAAAAGACCTTTCGGCTGAAGAACGTCTCTTGCACGCTATCTTCGGAGATAAGTCTCGTGAAGTCCGCGACACTTCTCTTCGTGTACCTCACGGTGCGGATGGTGTTGTTCGTGATGTCAAAATCTTTACTCGTGCCAATGGAGATGAGTTGCAGTCTGGTGTCAATATGCTGGTTCGTGTCTACATCGCTCAAAAACGTAAGATCAAGGTCGGAGATAAGATGGCCGGACGTCACGGAAATAAAGGGGTTGTCTCTCGTATCGTACCTGTAGAAGACATGCCTTACCTTCCAGACGGAACTCCAGTCGATATCATGTTGAATCCACTTGGGGTGCCATCACGTATGAATATCGGTCAGGTTATGGAGCTCCACCTTGGTATGGCGGCTCGCACCCTTGGTATCCACATCGCGACACCGGTCTTTGACGGAGCAAGCTCTGAAGATCTTTGGTCAACCGTTAAAGAAGCAGGTATGGATAGCGATGCCAAAACAATCCTTTATGATGGACGTACAGGTGAGCCGTTTGACAACCGTGTATCAGTTGGTGTCATGTACATGATTAAACTTCACCACATGGTTGATGATAAATTGCACGCGCGTTCAGTTGGACCATACTCAACCGTTACCCAACAGCCACTCGGAGGTAAAGCTCAGTTTGGTGGACAACGTTTCGGTGAGATGGAAGTTTGGGCTCTTGAAGCCTATGGTGCCTCAAATGTCCTTCAAGAAATCTTGACCTACAAGTCTGACGATATCAACGGACGTTTGAAAGCCTATGAAGCTATTACAAAAGGAAAACCAATTCCAAAACCAGGTGTTCCAGAATCCTTCCGAGTTCTCGTGAAAGAATTGCAATCTCTTGGTCTAGACATGCGTGTTCTTGATGAAGATGACCAAGAAGTGGAACTTCGCGACTTGGATGAAGGAATGGACGAAGATGTCATCCACGTAGATGACCTTGAAAAAGCCCGCGAAAAAGCAGCCCAAGAGGCTAAAGCAGCCTTTGAAGCTGAAGAAGCTGAGAAAGCAACAAAAGCGGAAGCAACAGAAGAAGCTGCTGATCAAGAATAAGCAGTTCACTTAAAATAGAAAGGGAAGAAATAGTGGTTGATGTAAATCGTTTTAAAAGTATGCAAATCACCCTAGCTTCTCCAAGCAAAGTCCGTTCATGGTCTTATGGAGAAGTCAAAAAACCTGAAACAATCAATTACCGTACCTTGAAACCAGAGCGCGAAGGACTCTTTGATGAAGTTATCTTTGGTCCTACAAAAGACTGGGAATGTGCTTGTGGTAAATACAAACGCATTCGTTACAGAGGGATTGTTTGTGACCGCTGTGGGGTTGAAGTAACGCGTACAAAAGTTCGTCGTGAGCGTATGGGGCACATTGAGTTGAAAGCTCCTGTATCTCACATCTGGTACTTCAAGGGAATTCCAAGCCGTATGGGCTTGACCCTTGATATGAGTCCCCGTGCTCTCGAGGAAGTTATCTACTTTGCGGCTTATGTGGTGATTGATCCGAAGGATACACCACTTGAGCACAAATCTATCATGACAGAGCGTGAATACCGTGAGCGCTTGCGTGAGTATGGTTATGGATCATTCGTTGCCAAGATGGGTGCTGAAGCCATCCAAGACCTTTTGAAACAAGTAGATCTTGAAAAAGAAATTGCTGAACTCAAAGAAGAGTTGAAAACAGCTACTGGACAAAAACGTGTCAAAGCTATCCGTCGTTTGGATGTTTTGGATGCCTTTTACAAGTCTGGAAACAAACCTGAATGGATGATTCTCAACATCCTTCCAGTTATTCCACCAGATCTTCGTCCAATGTTGCAGTTGGATGGTGGTCGTTTTGCCTCATCTGACTTGAATGACCTTTACCGTCGTGTTATCAATCGTAACAACCGTTTGGCTCGTTTGCTTGAGTTGAATGCACCAGGTATCATCGTTCAAAATGAGAAGCGTATGCTTCAAGAAGCGGTTGACGCTTTGATTGACAACGGTCGTCGTGGTCGTCCAATCACAGGACCAGGTAGCCGTCCACTGAAATCATTGAGCCACATGCTTAAAGGGAAACAAGGACGCTTCCGTCAAAACTTGCTCGGTAAACGGGTTGACTTCTCAGGACGTTCCGTTATCGCCGTTGGTCCAACTCTTAAGATGTACCAATGTGGTGTACCACGTGAAATGGCCATTGAGCTCTTTAAACCATTCGTGATGCGTGAAATCGTTGCCCGTGACATCGTGCAAAACGTCAAAGCAGCTAAACGCTTGGTAGAACGCGGAGATGAGCGTATCTGGGATATTCTTGAAGAAGTGATTAAAGAACACCCAGTGCTTTTGAACCGCGCACCGACCCTTCACCGTTTGGGTATCCAAGCCTTTGAGCCAGTTTTGATTGACGGGAAAGCCCTTCGCTTGCACCCACTTGTCTGTGAGGCCTACAATGCCGACTTTGACGGGGACCAAATGGCCATCCACGTACCGCTTTCAGAAGAAGCTCAAGCAGAAGCTCGTATCTTGATGTTGGCTGCTGAGCATATCTTGAACCCGAAAGATGGTAAACCAGTTGTTACTCCATCTCAGGACATGGTTTTGGGTAACTACTACTTGACCATGGAAGAAGCTGGTCGCGAAGGTGAAGGAATGGTCTTTAAAGACCGTGACGAAGCGGTTATGGCTTACCGCAATGGCTATGTTCACCTCCACTCACGTGTTGGTATCGCAACTGACAGCCTCAACAAACCATGGACAGAAGAGCAAAAACACAAGGTCTTGCTGACAACAGTTGGTAAAATCCTCTTCAACGACATCATGCCAGAAGGTCTACCATACTTGCAAGAACCAACAAATGCCAACTTAACAGAAGGTGTTCCAGCTAAATACTTCTTGCCACTAGGTGGAGATATCAAGGAAGCTATCAGCAATCTTGAACTCAACCCTCCATTCAAGAAGAAAAATCTTGGGAATATCATCGCTGAAATCTTCAAACGTTTTCGTACGACAGAAACTTCTGCCCTTCTTGACCGCATGAAGAACCTTGGTTACCACCACTCAACTCTTGCAGGATTGACAGTGGGTATTGCCGATATCCCAGTCGTTGAAGACAAGGCTGAAATCATCGAAGAATCACACAAACGTGTAGAACAAATCACCAAACAATTCCGTCGTGGTATGATTACGGACGATGAGCGCTACAACGCTGTTACAGCTGAATGGCGTGCAGCTCGTGAAAAATTGGAGAAACGTTTGGTTGCCAACCAAGATCCTAAGAACCCAATCGTTATGATGATGGACTCTGGAGCCCGTGGTAACATCTCAAACTTCTCACAGCTTGCCGGTATGCGTGGTCTGATGGCCGCTCCGAACGGACGTATCATGGAATTGCCAATCCTTTCAAACTTCCGCGAAGGTTTGTCAGTACTCGAAATGTTCTTCTCAACTCACGGTGCCCGTAAAGGTATGACCGATACGGCCCTTAAGACAGCCGACTCAGGTTACTTGACTCGTCGTTTGGTTGACGTTGCCCAAGACGTTATCATCCGTGAGGACGACTGTGGAACAGACCGTGGTCTCTTGATTCGTTCTATCGCAGAAGGAAAAGAGATGATCGAGTCTCTCGAAGAACGCCTCAACGGTCGTTACACTAAGAAAACTGTTAAACATCCAGAAACTGGTGCAGTGATCATCGGTCCAAATGAGTTGATTACAGAAGACAAGGCGCGTGAAATTGTCAATGCTGGTGTGGAAGAAGTGACTATCCGTTCCGTATTTACATGTAACACTCGTCATGGTGTCTGCCGTCACTGTTACGGTATCAACTTGGCGACTGGTGATGCGGTTGAAGTTGGTGAAGCAGTTGGTACAATCGCTGCCCAATCTATCGGGGAACCTGGTACACAGCTTACAATGCGTACCTTCCACACGGGTGGGGTTGCCTCAAATACCGATATCACTCAGGGTCTTCCTCGTGTCCAAGAAATCTTTGAAGCCCGCAATCCTAAAGGGGAAGCGGTCATCACAGAGGTCAAAGGACAAGTTACAGCTATCGAAGAAGACGCGTCAACTCGTACTAAGAAAGTCTTCGTTAAGGGTGAAACTGGTGAAGGTGAATACGTGGTGCCATTTACAGCCCGTATGCGTGTCGAAGTTGGAGACCAAGTCTCTCGCGGTGCAGCATTGACAGAAGGTTCTATCCAACCGAAACGTCTCCTTGCTGTTCGTGATGTCTTGTCAGTTGAAACTTACCTTCTTGGTGAAGTACAAAAAGTTTACCGTAGCCAAGGGGTAGAAATCGGTGACAAGCACATCGAGGTAATGGTTCGTCAAATGATCCGTAAAGTTCGTGTCATGGATCCAGGTGACACAGATCTTCTCATGGGTACCCTCATGGACATCAACGACTTTACAGATGCCAACAAGGATGTTCTTATCGCAGGTGGAGTTCCAGCGACAGGTCGTCCAGTTCTTATGGGAATTACCAAAGCCTCACTTGAAACCAACAGTTTCTTGTCAGCGGCTTCCTTCCAGGAGACAACTCGTGTCCTTACAGATGCGGCCATCCGTGGTAAGAAAGATCATCTCCTTGGACTCAAGGAGAATGTTATCATTGGTAAGATCATCCCAGCAGGTACTGGTATGGCTCGCTACCGTAACCTTGAACCACAAGCTATCAATGAAGCAGAATATCTGGCTCCAGAACAAGAAGGGACAGAAAATGCTCCAGTAGAAGAAGCTGTAGAAATCCAAGTTGAAGAAACAGTAGAATAAAAGCAAACAAGAGAACCTTTGGGTTCTCTTTGTTTCATTTCAGAAAATTTTCCCACTTTTTCATAAAGTGTGGTAGAATAGAAGAACTAAAATGCCAAGGAGGTGTCCGTATGGAACAAACATTCTTTATCATTAAGCCAGATGGTGTGAAAAGAGGGCTGGTTGGCGAAATTCTGCAAAGAATGGAACAACGAGGTTTCAAACTCGAAAAATTAGAGTTACGTTCAGCAGTTTCAGAAGCTTTGATTGATCAACACTATCAAGACTTGGTTGAAAAAAGTTTTTATCCTCCTATCCGTCAGTTTATGACTTCAGGACCGGTAGTGGTGGGCATTCTATCAGGACCGAAAGTGATTGAAACTTGGCGGACCATGATGGGTGCTACTCGTCCAGAAGAAGCTCTGCCAGGAACTGTCCGAGGAGATTTTGCCAAGGCTGCAGGAGACAATCAAGCCATTCAAAATGTAGTTCATGGCTCCGATTCTGAAGCTTCTGCAAAACGTGAAATTGCTCTCTGGTTTAAGGATTAGACTGGTAAAAGAACAGTTCTGTACACAACAGAGCTGTTTTTTGGTCAGTTGAGCACAAAAAAAGGACACTTGAGGCGGTAACGATCATTTCAAACTCCTCACAAGGTATAATCCCATATAGGGAGGGAAAAGAAATGGTAAAATCAATTCGCCTATTGTTACTGATTGCAGTCGTCCAGATTAGTTTTAGTAGTTGTCTATTATGGAAAGAATCCTTTTTATCTTTAAAACAGACCAATGCTTATTTTTTAATTTTAATAGTAGGAATTTCTGTTTTGTGCGCTGGGATAAATTATTTCCATACAGCAGACCAGTCTAGACATAGTATTTTACATGTTCAAAAGAAAGTGAGTCTTGTTTATTGCCTCCTTTTAGTAGTCAATCTTCTGGCAACCTGTCTGGTTCTCTCAGAAAGCATCCAAACCACTAGCAAATTGCAGCAGGAATTGGTTGACCTCTTTTTACCCTCCTTCTTTTTCTTGCTAGGAGTAGATCTATTGATTTTCTTACCTTTTGATAAAATTTTTCGCGATATAGAAAATCACCTAAATAAAAAGAAAACAGTCGTCATTTCCGTTCTAGCTACGATAGTTTTCTTGAGGAACCCCATAGTGATTTCCTCGATTCTTCTTTATATCAGTGTTGGTTTTCTATGCGCACGTTTCCTTTTTCCCAAATGTATCCAAAGGGAAATCTCCTTTTATGGACACCTGATTCGGGATATCATGTTTGTTTTTTCAATAGTTGTATTCTTTTAAGTAGAGGAGAATTTTTCAAAATTGTTATAGTAAGTTCATAAAGAAAATTCACACAAAAGAAAACTTTTTGGTATAATAGTAGCATGCGCACAAAAAATGAAGAAGAGCTTCTAGCTCTCGGAGAAAGATTAGGTCATTTGCTTCAAAAAGACGATGTTCTGATCTTGACTGGAGAGTTGGGAGCGGGTAAAACAACCTTTACAAAAGGCCTTGCTAAGGGCTTGGATATCCGTCAAATGATTAAAAGTCCAACCTATACCATTGTCAGAGAGTACGAAGGGCGTTTGCCACTTTACCACTTGGATGTCTACCGTATCGAAGGTGATGCTGATTCTATTGACTTGGATGAGTTTCTCTTCGGTGGTGGTGTGACTGTTATTGAGTGGGGGCATCTTTTGGGTGAAGATTTACCAGATTCTTACTTGGAGTTGGAAATTTTGAAAGAAGCTGAGGGTCGTTGTCTTCATTTTACGGCTCATGGCTCTCGGGCTGAACAACTCATCAAGGAGCTTCAAGATGGAGTATGAGTTGTGTATTCGTGAGGCAGAGATTTCAGATGCTACAGCCTTAATTGCATTTTTAGATTGTGTCGGTCAAGAGACAGATTTTACCAGCTTGGATGAAAATGGTATTATGATGACAGCTTCTGAAATGGCTCTTTTTATCGAAAAACAAGCTGCATCAGAGAATCAAATTACTCTCCTCGCCTTACTGAATGATGAGATTGCAGGAGTTTTAAATATCACAGCGGACCAACATTTAAGAGTTCGACATATCGCTGATGTTTTTCTAGCAGTTCGAAAGAAATTCTGGAACCAAGGCTTGGCGACTATACTTCTAGAAGAAGGCATCGAGTGGGCTAAAGTCAGTGGCGTCTTGCGCCGTTTGCAACTTAGTGTACAAAAACGAAACGAGGCTGCGATCCACCTCTATTCAAAAATGGGATTTATAACAGAAGGCTTGCAAGAAAGAGGAGCCTATTTAGCAGAAGGGACATTTTTAGATGTTTGCCTTATGGGCAGACTGATAGATGAATAACGAGATGATCAAAAAATTAATTGGAATGGTGCTAGGTTTCCTAGCAGTAACAGTTTTAGGTGTAGCGGTTTATGGCTATACCATCTACCAACAGGGAACAGAAACCCTAAGTAAAAAGACTTACAAAAAAATCGGGGAAGAAACCAACGTTATCGAAGCGACGGAGCCTCTGACCATCCTTTTGATGGGTGTAGATACGGGAAATGTGGAACGTACAGACCCGTGGGCGGGAAATAGTGATTCCATGATTCTCTTGACGGTTAATCCTAAAACAAAGAAAACCACAATGATGAGTTTGGAACGAGATATTTTAACCAAGATTGAGACTGGAAACGGTCAAATTCAGGAAGCTAAACTCAATGCGGCCTATGCTAATGGTGGTGCGGAACTTGCAATTTCTACTATTCAAAAGATGATGAATATCCACATTGACCGCTATGTCATGGTTAACATGCAGGGACTTCAACAATTGGTGGATGCAGTTGGTGGGATCACCGTCAACAATACACTCGGTTTCCCAATTTCGATTGCTGACCAAGAGGAGTTTAATAAGATTTCTATCGGTGTTGGAGAACAAACATTGAATGGTGAGGAAGCTCTGGTCTATTCACGGATGCGTTACCAAGACCCAGAAGGAGACTATGGTCGTCAAAAACGTCAGCGTGAAGTCATTCAAAAGATCGTTGAGAAGGTTTTGAGCCTAAACAGTGTGAGTCATTATCAAGGCATCCTCAAAGCTTTGAGTGATAACATGCAGACCAATGTGGACTTATCAGCTAAGAGCATTCCACAATTGCTCGGCTATCAAGATTCCTTCAAGAATATCGAAACGCATCAATTGCGAGGAGAAGATGCTGAGCTACAGGGAATTTCTTATCAAATCGTCACTTCAGAACATATGCTCGAAATGCAAAATCTCTTGCGTCGTTCACTAGGTAAAGAGCCAGTGACAGAATTGGAAACCAATGCGGTACTGTACGAAACAGCCTTTGGTCGGACAGCACCTTCAACCAGTACGAACGCTTCAAACGAAGAAGCAGAATAAGAAAAGAATCAAATCGTGGGAAATTTCCTGCGATTTTTTCAAAAAAATTCGAATAGATAAGTAGGAGGAAACATGAAAGCAGAAATTATTGCTGTCGGAACAGAAATTTTAACAGGGCAGATTGTCAATACCAATGCTCAGTTTTTATCAGAGAAACTAGCCGAAATCGGGGTAGACGTCTACTTCCAAACAGCTGTTGGAGATAATGAAGCTCGTCTTTTGTCCTTGCTTGAGATTGCGAGTCAACGTAGCAATCTTGTGATTTTGACAGGAGGCTTGGGACCAACTGAGGATGATTTGACCAAACAAACTCTGGCAAAATTTTTGAGAAAAGATCTAGTGTTTGACCCTCAAGCTCAAGAGAAATTGGATATCTTTTTTGCCCATAGACCTGACTATGCTCGGACACCAAATAATGAGCGCCAAGCCCAAATTATAGAAGGGGCAACTCCACTGCCAAATGAGACAGGCTTAGCAGTCGGAGGAGTGTCGGAAGCTGACGGTGTGACTTACGTAGTCCTTCCAGGACCTCCTAGTGAGCTGAAACCCATGGTCTTAAATCAGCTCTTACCTAAGTTAATGACTGGTACCAAGTTATACTCACGTGTGCTCCGTTTCTTTGGGATTGGTGAAAGTCAGTTGGTGACCATTTTGGCGGATTTGATTGACCATCAAACTGATCCGACCTTGGCACCTTATGCCAAAACGGGAGAAGTGACCTTACGCTTGTCCACAAAAGCAGTCAGTCAAGAAAAGGCTGATCAAGCCTTGGACACCTTGGAAAATCAAATCTTAGATCGCCAGACTTTCGAGGAACTTTCTCTGCGAGACATCTGTTATGGATATGGGGAGGAGACTAGCCTAGCAAGTGTCGTTGTAGAAGAGCTTAAGAAGAGAAAGAAAAGCATTACTGCAGCGGAGAGCTTAACAGCAGGCCTCTTTCAAGCGACATTAGCAGGCTTTTCGGGCGTTTCTGCCATCTTTAATGGCGGTTTTGTCACTTACAGCTTAGAAGAAAAGTCCAAGATGCTGGATATTTCCGAGCAAGAGCTGAAAGAACACGGGGTCGTTTCAGAGTTTACGGCTAAAAAGATGGCAGAGCAGGCACGGCTCAAGACTCAGTCTGATTATGGAGTCAGTCTGACAGGTGTGGCTGGGCCAGATAGCCTAGAGGGGCATCCAGCTGGGACAGTCTTTATCGGCTTGGCACATGCAAAAGGGACAGAAGTTATCAAGGCTAATATCGCAGGACGGAGCCGAGCAGATGTTCGACATATCGCGGTCATGCATGCCTTTAACCTAGTTCGCAAGGCTTTATTAAGTGACTAACTTTTGATATAATAGTAGATAGGTCTTAGGACTATTAGAATACAGGAGAATAGAATGGCGAAAAAACCAAAAAAATTAGATGAAATTTCAAAAAAGTTTGGAGCGGATCGTGAAAAAGCCTTGAACGATGCTCTTAAATTGATTGAGAAAGACTTCGGTAAAGGTTCAATCATGCGTTTGGGTGAGCGTGCGGAGCAAAAAGTGCAAGTGATGAGCTCAGGCTCATTGGCGCTTGATATTGCACTTGGATCAGGTGGTTATCCTAAGGGACGTATCATCGAAATCTATGGACCAGAATCATCTGGTAAGACAACAGTTGCCCTTCACGCTGTCGCGCAAGCGCAAAAAGAAGGTGGAATCGCAGCCTTTATCGATGCGGAACATGCCCTTGATCCAGCCTATGCAGCAGCGCTTGGGGTAAACATTGACGAATTACTTTTATCACAACCAGACTCAGGGGAGCAAGGTCTTGAAATTGCAGGAAAATTGATTGACTCAGGTGCAGTTGACCTTGTCGTTATTGACTCAGTTGCGGCCCTTGTGCCTCGTGCAGAAATCGATGGGGACATTGGAGACAGCCACGTTGGTTTGCAGGCTCGTATGATGAGTCAAGCCATGCGTAAACTTGGTGCTTCGATCAATAAGACCAAAACAATTGCTATCTTTATCAACCAATTGCGTGAAAAAGTTGGAGTCATGTTTGGAAATCCAGAAACAACTCCAGGTGGACGTGCTTTAAAATTCTACGCTTCAGTGCGTTTGGATGTTCGTGGAAGTACACAAATCAAGGGGACTGGTGACCAAAAAGATACCAATGTCGGTAAGGAAACCAAGATCAAGGTTGTTAAAAATAAGGTAGCTCCACCGTTTAAGGAAGCCTTTGTTGAAATCATGTATGGAGAAGGGATTTCTAAGACCGGTGAACTCTTGAAGATTGCAAGTGACCTTGATATCATCCAAAAAGCAGGAGCTTGGTACTCTTACAAGGGTGAAAAAATTGGGCAAGGATCGGAGAATGCCAAGAAATACTTGGCAGATCATCCGGAAATCTTTGACGCCATTGACCACCAAGTCCGTGTTCAATATGGTTTGGTTGAAGATGAAGAAGCCTCAGATGTTAGTCCAGTAGCAGAGACGACTTCTAACCAAGAAGTAACACTTGACCTTGGCGATGAACTTGGAATCGAAATTGAAGAATAACATAAAAAGTAGCAGTTCCTATCTGCTACTTTTTATGTTTATTTAGGATGAAAGAATTAATGGTCACTGAAACGACGATACTCGATATGAAAGTCAAAGTAATGTTCATCTTGCAATTTCTGGAAGATGTCACGATAGGCTTCCTCATCGAAATGGTCGCCGCGGTAGAGAATTTCAAAACTCAAACCGTCGTACTCAAGGAAAGCGTTAGCTGTTTTAAATCCATTTTGTCGATAGAAGTCCATTCTAGCCTTCCTTTGCTCCAGATTATCGCATTCTTCATCCAATCGCTCGACTTCCAGCAACATGGTTCGCTGGTAAAAGTCAGTCAGCTTTTCGATGATTTCCTTTCCGTACCCGTGACTTCTCAGGTGGGGCATGATGGCAAAAAAGCTGATATAAAAGGCTTTTTGATTGGAGATAGCAAAAGCAAAGCCGACAAACTCTTCTTGGTTATAAAAGGCAAAAAAGTGGGCGTCATCTCGGTCCTGATAGCGCAAAAACTCAGACAGAGGGACTCGTTCTTCCTCGGGGAAAGCTTCATTGTTTAGCTTTTCAACCTTATCAAGATCTGGAAATGCATCGGTTATTAATTGACTGGTCAAACTCATAAATGACCTCCTTTTCTTGATTATAGCAAATTGTCTCTCGGTAGGCAATTGATTTTAAGAAAATCAAGCAATCCTTGTCGCTCCTCTGGAAAGCTGATATAATATCTTTATGAATAAGAAACGATCAGTGGACCTAATACATGGTCCAATCCTTCCTTCGCTTTTAAGCTTTGCCTTTCCAATCTTGCTGTCTAATATCTTTCAACAGCTTTATAATACAGCTGACGTCTTGATTGTTGGGCGTTTTCTTGGTCAAGATTCCTTGGCAGCAGTAGGAGCAACAACGGCCATTTTTGACTTGATTATAGGTTTTACTCTTGGTGTTGGAAATGGGATGGGGATTGTCATTGCCCGCTATTATGGTGCTCGTAATTTCACCAAAATCAAAGAAGCGGTTGCTGCAACCTGGATTTTAGGAGGGCTTCTAAGTTTTTTGATCATGCTGATGGGCTTTGTCGGTCTGTATCCACTCTTGCAATACTTAGATACTCCAGCGGAAATCCTTCCCCAGTCCTATCAATATATTTCCATGATTGTGACCTGTGTAGGCGTCAGCTTCGCCTATAATCTCTTTGCAGGCTTGTTGCGGTCCATTGGCGATAGTCTGGCTGCGCTTGGTTTTCTGATTTTCTCTGCTCTGGTCAATGTGGTTCTCGATCTCTATTTTATTACGCAACTGCAACTGGGAGTTCAATCTGCGGGACTTGCTACTATTATTTCACAAGGTTTATCAGCGGTTCTTTGCTTTTATTATATCCGCAAGAGCGTTCCGGAACTGCTCCCTCAACTCAAGCATTTTAAATGGAACAAGGCCCTGTATGCAGATCTCTTGGAGCAAGGTTTGGCTATGGGATTGATGAGTTCGATTGTGTCCATTGGTAGTGTGATTTTACAGTCTTCTGTCAATACCTTTGGCGCAGTGATTATTAGTGCGCAAACAGCGGCGCGACGCATTATGGCCTTTGCTCTTCTTCCCATGACGGCTATTTCTTCTGCTATGACGACCTTTGCCTCTCAGAATCTTGGGGCTAAGCGACCAGACCGCATTGTTCAAGGTCTTCGAATCGGCAGTCGCCTGAGCATGTCCTGGGCAGGCTTTATCTGTATCTTTCTCTTTTTCGCTAGTCCTACCTTGATTTCCTTCTTGGCCAGTTCAAGGGATGGTTACTTGGTTGAAAATGGTAGCCTCTACTTGCAGATCAGTTCAGTCTTCTATCCGATTTTGAGCCTTTTGTTGATTTATCGCAATTGTTTGCAGGGCTTGGGGCAAAAAGTCCTTCCTCTGGTATCTAGTTTTATCGAACTAATCGGTAAAATTGCTTTTGTGGTCATGATTATCCCTTGGGCAGGCTATAGGGGTGTTATCCTTTGTGAACCTCTTATCTGGGTTGCCATGACCATCCAACTGTACTTCTCGCTTTTTCGTCATCCCTTGATAAAAGAAGGCAAGGAAATCTTGGCAACAAAAGTACCATCATAGCTTGATTTGCTAAATAAAATCCATTTCCTCTAGTGAAAATCAGATGGACTTGTGTTATAATAAGAAAGATTAAAATGTGAAAAAAGGAGATTCCTAATGGGACGTAAATGGGCCAATATCGTAGCCAAGAAAACGGCTAAAGATGGAGCTAACTCTAAAGTATATGCAAAATTTGGTGTAGAAATCTATGTAGCAGCTAAAAAAGGGGAACCAGATCCAGAATCAAACACTGCTTTGAAATTCGTTATCGACCGTGCTAAACAAGCCCAAGTGCCAAAGCATGTTATCGATAAAGCGATTGATAAAGCAAAAGGAAACACAGACGAAACCTTTACAGAAGGACGTTACGAAGGATTTGGACCAAATGGTTCTATGTTGATCGTTGATACCTTGACATCAAACGTCAACCGTACAGCAGCCAATGTCCGTGCTGCCTTTGGTAAAAACGGTGGAAACATGGGGGCTTCAGGTTCTGTTTCTTACCTCTTTGACAACAAGGGTGTTATCGTATTTGCAGGTGATGATGCGGATGCAATCTTTGAACTTTTGCTCGAAGCTGATGTGGATGTGGATGATGTAGAAGCAGAAGATGGAACAATCACTGTTTACACAGCTCCAACTGACCTTCATAAGGCCATCGTTGCCCTTCGTGAGTCAGGTGTAGAAGAATTCCAAGTGACTGAATTGGAAATGATTCCTCAATCAGAGGTTGAGTTGTCAGGTGATGACCTTGAAACCTTTGAAAAACTTTACAGCGTTCTTGAGGACGACGAAGACGTACAAAAGATCTACACAAACGTAGATGGATTCTAATAAAAAAGCGAACAGACTTGCTAGCTGTTCGCTTTTTATATTTGGGATTAGATTCTGGTTCCAGAATCTCTTTGCTGCTGGCTTTCTCCTAGGCCTACAGCTATTTTATGAACTAGTAAGAGTTGACCATTATCCTGTTTTACAAAGGTTAGAGTAACGGTCTTGATTCTATCATCAATGCCAATATAGGTGATTTTCTTTGTGTCGTAGCCCTCAATAGTGGAATCAAACTCGGAGTCTGGCAGTCCGTGTTTTTTGATAATATCCTTGTAGT
Source organism: uncultured Streptococcus sp. (assembly GCA_905373305.1). GTDB lineage: Bacteria > Bacillota > Bacilli > Lactobacillales > Streptococcaceae > Streptococcus. Next base: position 22,396 of record CAJPSM010000010.1, read on the forward strand.
TGGTACCACCTTTTCCTTTGTTATCAAGGTCACCTTCAATTAAAGCGTCGAACTGTTCTTGTGTCCAGGAGAAAGTATCTTCTTCCTCCTCAGGGATAGAATAGGTGCTATCATCTGTCAAGTCGCTTTCTTCTTCGCGTTCCATTGAGGCACTTGCCTCTTTATAGGAACGGTTAAACTCCCTGACAAACTCTTTGTAGACATTAGCGTACAGTATCTGGGTCGTAAAGAAAAGTACAACTGAAGCAATTGCAAGGGATGTTCCGATAATGGCTATTGTTTTTCGTTTTTTGAGGTTGACGATAAGGCCGATAATTCCCAAGATAAATGCGACAATGGCGATGAAAAATGACAGATAGTTAACAAATGGGATCCAGGACCCTAAAAGTGCGATGGCTCCAAAAATGGTTGCTAAAATCCCTAAAACTTTTTGTTCTTCTGGTTTCATTTGAAAATTTTCTCCCTTCATCGAGTGAATGGATCTCAATCCACAGCCGTTAGTGCTTATTATAGAGAAAATATCTGCTAATGTCAATTCTGACTAAGATAGTTCTCAAGGAAACTTTTTTCTTGACATTTCTTCTGGAAATGATAAAATAGTTCTCATGAGAACCGATATAGTTCCCCAGAGAACTATATGAAATTGTGAGAAAGGAGCAATTATGGACAAACCGATGTTGATTTTTAAACGCTTTGGGCACCAGGTTCATCTGATGGTACAGAAAGAAGCCAAGAGATGTGGCATTGAATTTATGGGTGGACCGCAAGGGCAGGTCCTACGGATTTTAGATCGTCGTGAGCATGATCAAGAATTAACGCTTATCAAGGATATTGAACAAGAACTCAATATTACTAAATCTGTGGCCAGTAACTTGGTCAAGCGTATGGTACAAAATGGTTTGGTCGAGTTAGAGGCCAGTCCAAGTGATAAACGAGCAAAATTTGTTCGTTTGACCGACAAATCACGATCTCAGATGCAAAAAGTTAAGGCGTTTTTTGATCGGATCGATCAGAGTCTGCTAGAGGGTGTTTCAAAGTCGGATTTGGAAATCTTTGAAAAGGTTCTCGGTCAGTTGCAAGAAAATGTTGAGAAGATAGGAGGAGAGAATGAAGAAACTCGCTAAACGTATTACAGGAAAAGAGTGGGGGATGATCCTACTCACCATCCTTTTCACTTGTTTCTCGGTCTATCTCGAGTTAGAGGTACCGACCTACATTTCAGAAATAACAGAATTAATTGGAACATCGGGTACGGAGTTAGGACAACTATGGTCTCCTGCTGCAAAGATGATGGGCTTATCTCTTCTAGCCTTTATGTCTTCTGTAACAGTTGGATTTTTTGCTTCTCGCGTTGCAGCGTCTTACACAACTTACTTGCGAAGCGATGTTTTTAATCGTGTTTTGGATTTTTCCCAGACAGAGATTAAACGATTTTCCATTCCAAGCCTCTTGACTCGGACGACCAATGATATTACGCAGGTTCAGATGCTCTTTACTATGGGCTTGCAAGTGGTTACTCGTGGGCCAATTATGGCTATCTGGGCCATTGGAAAAATCCTTGGGAAATCGGAATACTGGCTTTGGGCAGTAGTGGTTGCAGTTATTGTCAATGTCTTGATGACCACTGTTCTCATGACTCTAGCCTTTCCAAAACAATCTGTCATCCAAAAATTGACAGATAAGCTTAATAGCATCACCCGTGAAAGTCTGACCGGGATTCGAGTGGTTCGTGCATACAATGCGGAAGATTACCAAGGTGAAAAATTTGAAGCAGCCAATGATGAGGTGACACGTCTCAATCTCTTTGTCAACCGATTGATGGCTATTATGAACCCGATTATGATGGCCATTTCGAGTGGACTAAGTTTAGCCATTTACTGGATTGGTGCCTATATCATCAACGATGCAAGTTTGACAGAACGTCTGCCACTTTTTAGTGATATGGTAGTCTTCATGTCCTATGCTATGCAGGTCGTGATGGGCTTCCTTCTCATGGGAGCACTCTTTATCGTTCTTCCTCGTACCTTGGTTTCGGCAGGACGTATCAATCAAGTGTTGGATCTGCACTCTTCTATTGAAAATCCTAGTCACCCACAGACAGCAGATTCTTCTGTTCAGGGACGAGTGGAATTTCGTGATGTGACTTTCCGCTACTCTAAAAACTCTGAAGCAGTCGTAGAACATGTCACTTTCAAAGCAGAAGCGGGTCAAACCGTAGCCTTCATCGGATCGACTGGTTCTGGTAAGTCTACGCTTGTGAACCTCTTGCCTCGTTTTTACGACGTTTCAGATGGAGAAATCCTAGTGGATGGAGTTAATGTTCAAGATTACGATTTGGAAGATTTGCGCAATAAGGTCGGCTATATTCCACAAAAAGCTGTTCTCTTTTCTGGAGATGTTAAGGGAAACTTAGACTTTGGTAAGAGCCAAGAAACTCCTCTAAGCGAAATTGCCATGTGGCAAGCTCTGGAATTGGCTCAGTCTAAAACCTTTATAGCAGGTCTTGCCTCAGAAGTAGCCCAAGGTGGGACCAACTTCTCAGGGGGGCAAAGACAGCGTTTAGCCATTGCGCGTGCCTTGGCTCGTAAACCAGAGATTCTCATCTTCGACGACTCTTTCTCAGCCTTGGACTACAAGACAGATCGTGTCCTACGCCAAGAGCTAGCTGAGAAAACAAAATCCATGACCAAGCTTATCGTAGCGCAGCGGATTTCTACCATTATGGATGCTGACCTGATCTTAGTATTGGATCAAGGAAAAGTTGTGGGACAAGGCACCCACAAGGAACTTCTAGATACCAACGAAGTCTACCAAGAAATTGCCTACTCACAACTATCGAAGGAGGAATTGGAACATGGAAAATAAAAAAGTGTCGGTCTGGAAACAGTGCAAACCTTATATGGCAGGCCTCCAACTCCCTCTCCTAATAGCAGTTGTGGCTGCAGTCATTTCAAGCATCATCACCGTTTATGGTCCAACTAAGATTAAAGAAATTACTAACTTGATTTCAGATGGTTTGACTACAGAAATCGACTTGGTAGCTGTGTCAAACATTGCTGGATTTTTAGAGATTCTCTATGTATTTGGCGCCATCCTTAACTATACACAGGCCTATATCTTTTCAACTAGCATTCAGCATTTTTCAAAACGCTTGCGGACAGCAATCGCTGAAAAAATCAATCGTTTGCCACTTGGCTATTTTGACCGTCATTCACAAGGAGACACCCTATCTCGTGTGACCAATGATGTGGATACAGCAGCGCAATCTCTCAACCAAAGTCTAGGGACAGTTCTTTCAGCTAGTTTCTTGTTGATTGCTGTCTTGGTGACCATGTTTGGGATGAACTGGATTTTGGCATTGGTAACCGTTGTATCAACCCTTGTTGGTTTTGCGGCGGTTTCCGTAATCATGGCTAAGTCACAGGGTTATTTTAAAGCCCAACAAAATAATCTAGCAGCCGTCAATGGTTATGTGGAAGAGATGTACTCTGGCCATAATGTAGTGACCAGCTACAACGCAGTGGACACCTCCAAAGCGAGATTTGCTGATTTAAACCAAGACTTGCATGATAGTATCTGGAAATCTCAATTTATCTCTGGTATCATGATGCCAGCCATGTTCTTTGTTGGGAACTTTAGTTATGTCTTAGTCATCATCGTTGGGGCCGCGCTGGCGTTAGAAGGACACATCACTATAGGGATTATTGTAGCCTTTATGGTTTACGTACGAACCTTCTCCCAACCTCTGTCACAGATTGCCCAAGGGATTACGAGCTTGCAACAAGCGAGTGCAGCCATGACTCGTGTATTAGAATTTCTAGCTGAAGCTGAGATGCAGGATGAATCTCATAAGGAAAGACAATTG
>CAJPSM010000011.1 GCA_905373305.1 uncultured Streptococcus sp.
CTTTCTTAGATAAAGGTGCTAAATCCATCCCAAAACCTGTATAAGAACGTTCCTCTAATTCACGATAATCTGGCTCTCCATGACGCACAAAGATAATCTTCATCTTAGTGCCCTGTCGATCCAAATCCACCAGTACGAACTCCGTCTGCCTCGTCTCCATCTGCGATTAAAAATGGTGCAAAGACAGCCTGAACCACACGTTCCCCAACTTCAAGAACCACTTCTTGGTCAGTAATATTTTTCATCTGCGCAAAGATATGTCCCTCATTCCCGGGATTGCCATAATAATCCCCATCAATAACACCAACAGAGTTGATCAAGACTAGACCCTTCTTACGAGGATTTGAAGAACGGTCATAGAGATAGAGCACTTCTGTCGGTTGCATATAGGCCTTAACACCTGTCGGAACCAAGACAATCTCTCCTGGCGCAATCACAGTGCGTTCCGCAACCTTTAAGTCGTAACCAGCCGCGTGAGCTGTCTCACGCTTCGGTAGTAAATTTTCATCTGTAAAACTCGAAACCAATTCAAAACCACGAATTTTCATATTTTTCTCTTTTCTATAATCATTTATTCTAGGCTATTTTATCTTATTTATTCGAAAAAAGCACGAAAAAAGAGCACACAACAGTTATAGGCGATACGATAATTTACACTGTTTCACAATACATTGAAATTTAGAGCTTTAAAGCGAGAGCAAAGTTGACTTTTTACATCGTTTTACAGACATTTACGACATTTTTGCCCCTTTTTTGCCCCTTATAAAACAAAAAAAGCCCGCAAGCCTGAGCCTGCGGGTCGTTAAGAAGAATTCTCCTTTCTTTATTTTGTAGTAACAATTAGTCCATCAGGTAATACATCCAATGCTGGTTTGTCTGAGCGGCTTCCGTCTTCGTTGACATAGTACCAGCCACCTTCGACTTTAACGAGTTCTTCTGAAGACATTGCTCCGTTCTCTTCTTTGAGATGGTATAGTTTGTCCTTGTATTGAACCCAACCCGTGACCATCGCTCCTGAAGCATCAAGATAGTACCATTTTCCATCATCCTTCAACCATCGAGAAGCTATTGAATAACCTCTCTCATTGAAGTAGTACCAGATACCATCAATCTTTTCCCACTCCTCTTTTGGATAGGCGCCATTGGGGTATTCATACCACCAACCAGTTTCATTGCGTTTCCATTTGGGCTTAGCTTCTTCATCATCTAGTAAAACAATGTTCTTGTCGTACGGATTTGAAGAGTATTGCCACCAGCGAATCCCGTCCATAGATGGGAAGTATTCAAAATCAGCATTTCCATCGTTTAAACCATAGCCGGCGATCCAAAGGCTGTTTGGGAATTTCGCAAGAATCTGCTCATAATAGATATTATTGAGCGTGAATGGCTTGTAGCTGTAATAGATTGGCTCGTAGCCATCTTCTTTGATAATTTCCATGAAGCGAATACAAGCATCTGTATTTGATTGTTTATCTCCGCTAGCATGATCTTCGTAGTCAAGCACTAGATATTGAACCTTTTTGGGCACGTTGTCAAGGAAATAGCGTGCCTCTCTTTCTGCCTCGTCCACGTCTCCACCAAACCAAGCAAAATGATAGAAACCAACTGGTGTGGATTGCTCAACTTGAGCGGACAGGCAAGGGTTGATATAGCTTGTACTTTCAGAAATTTTGATAATAGTATTCTGTGTACCCATGTCAGCCAAAATACCTGTAATATCGTATCCATTGTGGCTAGATACGTCGATGAATAAGTCGTTTTTCTTCATTGTTTTCTCCTAATCTTCGCTTGGTTCTTGATAGTCAAGAGCACGTTTGCTATCAGAAATTCCTGCAGTTGTTGGATCTGGAATGATATTTAAAATATTTACAATCGTCAACCCCACAAGATAAGGGTTCGCAAAGAATTTACCAAGCAAGTCTAAAATGACTCCCCAACTGACCAAGTCCTCCAGTTTAAGATTGAAATAGGCGAGAATTGGCAAAGCTAGTGCGAATGCCACTCGCAATAAGAATGTTTTATTTTTTAAGTTAAATCGTACTTTCCAGTTAATCATGTTTATTCTCCTTTATTTTTATCTTCGTCTTTTTCAAGTAAGCGCTGAAACGCTTTTAAAATCGGCTGAAAAAGAGTAACATTTCCTTTTAACTTGCGGTAGTTTTCAATAAGGGATTGAAAAGTAAATACGATGTACCCGAGATAAATTGAGTACAAGAATGCGAAGCCTGATTTTTCAGGCAAGAGTACAGACATCGGGATAAGAATCATCAGTAAAAGGACCCCTAGAATTTTGCGAAGGAGCCCATTAATGCCGATTTTGCTCTTATACTCGATGTCAGGGTTTGCGATAGCAGCAATTGTCCCTGTGACAAAATCAATGATTTCCATCGAGACAATCAGTGCTAGAGCATACAAGACCAGGCCGTCCTCGGTCTGGACTACGCTTCTTAAAAAATTGAAAAATTCGATTTGCATATAACCTCCTTTTACTCAATACGTGGCATGACCACAGTAAGCACACCTTGCTGAAGCATATCAGACAGTGACTGCTCTTTCCAAGTGTAGCCCTCTGTCGCCTGCATCTGGAACTTGAAAATAGTCTTGGTTCCTTTTGGCCATTTCGGATTGGTGTCAAACGGATATGGCATAGCGACGATATCGCCGTTTCCATACCGTGTACTTTTAACAAGCGGTTTGATGAACTCAGCTACTTTGTTGTAAGCATAAGTAGGCATACCTCCGTTTTGAGAGATGGCTAAAGCAATGAGAACTTCAGTGATAGCTGATACTGCATCCAGATTTTCCTTGTTATCAGTTGCAGCCTGTTCTACCTTTGCCACATTCTCTTGGCTTTTCTGGATTTGCTCATTTACCTTGTTGAATTTTTCATTTTCAGCACGGTTTGGGAAATTCTCTTGATAAAGGGCCTCCAGAGCTAACTCAAAAAGCTCAGTATTGGACAAGCTGATTTTATCAGCTGGTAGCAAGATAGGTACAATAGCACCATCTGAGTTGACAAGTGTGACCTTTGTAGCGGATGCTGTTCCACTTGCATCAAATTCTTGGGACTTTGTCCCGTACTCTAATTTCATAGTTCCTCCTTAAATTTTGAATGAAACATTATCGAAGTTGAGCCAAGTAGCGTCAACGTTCCCCTTTACGACTACGTTACCGCTTGGATAGATTCCGATAACCGCAGAACCATAATCATTGTTTAGTGCGGTCTTAAATAATGTTGTGGATGGTCTGAAATTTTCAGGCAAAGTAAAGATAATTGACTCACGGGTAGTATTTCCGCCTTTACACGTACCTTTTAAATAAACAATCCCGTCGAACGTTTTTGAAAATTGGACTTTTTCATACTCAGGATGATGAACCCATCCATTTTGTAAATTAGCATTTTGCCAGTTAGTTGAAGCGAGCATCCTTGAAACATCATCTTTGGTAGCAAGATACTTCCAAGGTTTCCATGTTCCATTTACTTTCGCACGGATTGCCCCTATTTCACCTCCAAAATCATAGGCTACTTGTACTACCCAGTTGTCATTGTGTTTGAATACTTGCACATGTTTCCATCCATTCCCTCCTTGAGGAGAGTTAGCTAAATTATAACCCATGAATATGCCAGCATTTGTCCTACTGTTCCAATCCCCTCCAGCATTTAAGGAGTTCCCGTTATTCTGTGTCAACTGAAATTGCTGAACCTGTTGTCCGTCTGCGTAGATATCACCTAGAACATCTAAAGAACCAGGCTTCCCAAATTCTGCAACCTTACCGATGCCTACACGACCATTCTTATCATAGGACATTACTACGCTTTCAGTTGCTACTGTTGTAGAAAATTCAACGCTTGTAAACTTGTCCTCAAGCTTACCAATAATCACAAAGGATTTATTCGATGGATAATTCCCCGCCATGTTAGCAGCTGAATTAGTCAATGTATGAACACTTGTAAAATTACCAGATGCACTCCCATTATCATCTGTGAAATTCTCATTACCTATCTGAGCAACTTTGAAAGTTAAGGACATTACATTCCTTTGCTTTCCTGACTGCATTATAGGGGCTATTCGGGCATTTCTTAACACTTGCAATGTATTTGGATTACCTCTGGTTCTAAGGGCAGAGAAGCTAAAAGAGGGGGCATAATACTCAATCACGTTGATAGTAATATCTTTAGTATCTGATTGTTTGCCCCGACTATCGACAACATAAGCTCGAATGGTTGCCAAACCGCTAAAGTTCATGATACCAAAACTACCACCGTTTTTAGTTACGACCATTTTTCTATTAACAATTTCAGCTCGATATCCAGTTATGGTAGAACCATATGCGCCAGACGCATTGTTGAAGTTTACTTGGATATCTGAAATGATTTGTAAAAAGTCATTTCCACCCAAAAGCCGTCTTGCGACCGTATTCATGTCAGTTAATGAAAGACCTGTGAAGGTAGGTTTTACACTGTCTGGGATTTTAAAGTACCAGCCATTAGAGTACACGTCACTACCGATTTTAGTAGTACCGTTATATGTTCGAATACAGATGTCCATTAGCCCTGAACTTGACTTAGGTAAGTGTCGAGCAAGATCTAAAGACGGGGTAAAGGAAACGCTAGTAGTATGGTTCTTCCCTAAATCTATCCAGTCACTTCCAAAAACTCTATACCAAACCTGATGAGTGAATGAACTTGCTTTTCTGTCGATTCGTATAGTATGACGAGATCCTAAATTCCTATCACCATCTAGCCCTGCAACTGAGCTAGAACGAGGTAAGCTGGATAACGTGTACTTAGTCGAGATAGTAATATTTCCGTGAACTCCATTATTAGGATCAAATGAAGCCCATACTGAGAAAGTTTTTGTCCCATCGCTTTCATGAGGAATAGTAGCTTCACCAGAAGCAAGAGTAGTCTCTTGTCCTTGAGTATCGAAACTGAGGTTACTTTTGTAGATGCTGGTCCCGTTTAACCATACAGATAAAACACTTCCGTTTTCTGCGTTCCAAGTTCGATAACCTCCATCACGGTCTACGGTAGCTCTCCAACTAATCTTAGAGGAGTTGTTAGCAATGTCCTGACTAACTTGTTCAATATAAATATTCAAGTGCAATGGACCACTAGAATTGATAAATTTAGTCATTTTCCTCTTTTTAACCTCCTACATATCGAACAACATTCACATCTTTGTCAAGATAATACTGTTCTGTTCTAAAGCGTCCAATTTGAATTGACGCGGTAAAAATACCGTTGTCAATATTAATCACCCCTTGGCTAATATACATTACTTCCTTACCTGCAGAAAACATAGAAATCCTATCATGACTGACTTTTATTGATGAACTAGCATCGTTCTTTCCAATGATGAGCCCCTCATTTGAAGCACTCATATAGGTATCGATGAACTTTTTCATCTCCTTCAAGCCACCAAATTCTATTGATAAAAACTCAATTCTCCTACCTGCTTCGATTAAATCAGATTCAGATTTTTTTTGGCTTTCTGCATTTGATTTTACCAAAGCATTATAGGCTTTTTCTAAATCACTGAACTGATCCATTGTCGCCTTAGCTTTTAGCTCTATGTCATGAAGTTGAGCTTTTTCAGCTAGAGCATTTAATTGCTCTTGAGTCAGTGATTGGTCAGCTTTAGATCCGAGGCTATCCTCAATATCCTCAGGAGCTGGTATCCAATCAATAGGGACTGTTCCAGTATTGACTCTTAGGTTTGAGATGATGACTGTCCCATCTGAGCCATTCTCAAAATTTAGATACAAGGCAATCTCTTTGATCAAGTCGCTTGTCCTACCGTTTGAGTATGGTTTCCACAACCAAGCTTGTGAGTACGTCCCACTTTTAGCGCTTGTAGTGTCTATGTATTGCCTTCCTAAGACTTTATCGTTAGTAGTAAAGTCCCACTGACCTGGCGAGCCGTTGCTATACTTAATTACACGATTAAGCCTAAAACCTTTGATAGTCTCAGAGGCCACATAATCAAACGTTAAATAAAGTGGCTGAACTGTTGACCAAGTATGAGCTGATTGTGCTAGTGTATAGATTTTCCCTTGATTTCCTATAGTTGCTCTAACGGTCCCTAGTGCAAAGTTACGAGCCCCAACCCTCACATTATCGAAAAGAGCTGTCCATTTATACTGTGCAGGATTCTGACTATCTGCCTCAGTAAAGTCTGTCAGCGTTCCTAAGTAGCGCTTGTTAGTACTATCAGAGGTGCTAAAATCAGTACGACCGTCCGCAGAATTAGCCCACGCCCTATGAAAATATGGTGTTCTACCATCTGCTCCTTTTGCTCCCGGTACACCTTGCGCTCCATCTTCACCTTTCCACTTTGTCCATTTATAAACTGTTGGATTATTACTATCTGCAGCGTTAAAATCGACATACATGCCAATATATGGCTTATTGGTATTAGTTTGACTGAAACCACCACCAGTAGCATTATCAGCATAAGCTATATGCGTGTACTGTGTTCGTCCGTCAGCTCCTCTAACTCCTGGAATACCTTGGTCACCCTTAGCACCTTGCAAACCTTGGAGTCCTTGCAAACCACGCTCTCCTTGAGGTCCTCTTGCCCCTGTTTCTCCTTTCTCGCCTTTAGGCCCAGGAACGCCTTGGTCTCCTTTCGGGCCTCGCAACCCTTGGATACCAGGCACTCCCTGTTGCCCACGTTCCCCTTGGGGTCCAGGAGTCAGTTCAATTTTTTTTAGATCTTCTTTCGTCGCTACATCTTGAGCATTGATAGTGAGCTTATCAATGTTCATCACAACTTTACCGTCGCGCACAGAAACAATCTCTTGCAAACCATTCATGATTCGCAAACGTGCTAAATCCAGATCTCCAGCAGTTATATTTTTGGCATTTAACGTAATGTAATTACCAATTGCTGCAGAAACTTTTTTTGCTAGCAATTCATCAGTGGTTATTGTATTGACAATTTCTCCGACATTAGCGCTGTCTGCCTTTTTAACCCATGAACCTTCTACACGTTCCCACATTTCAACATAGCCACCATTAGGTTTAAACCATATATCTCCATTTTTTGGTTTGGTAGGGCTTGATGTATCAAGGTACATACTACCTTGTTTAGTGATAAGTTCGTCCAAATACTCTATTTGATGTTGCATGGACCCCTTATATTTATAAGTACCTTGTGCAACTCCAGCAGCATTTCCACTACTATGGGCAGATAAACCACCATCAAACGAAAGTTTGTAGGACAGCATTGGAATATCAAAATAGATATTTTCATCCCAGTGTACTGTAACCCAGTCACCGGATTCCATGGCCATATCACCACGCCAGGACAATGTATATGGATAAAAGTTAAAATCACGGTATTCATTGAAGACACGATCCAGAATTTCTTGTGTAACCCATGGATTTTTTAACTTCATGATATTACCTGTGGACAATCCTGATTTATACACAACCTTATCAGCAGACTTACACTCAATACCTTTCAACCTGTAAGGTATCTCGTCACGTTCTAATCCACCTGGCTTATACATATCTTTTGTGATATGTCTTGATGTTGTCTTTAGCTTGATAAAATCAAGCTTCCCATTACGATTAAATCTGACGAAACTTCCTGATAATTGCGCTAAATAAACTAACGCCTCACGATAACTTGTTTTTTCTAGTTTCTTCGCAACTTGATCATTTACTAATTGGATATTAGTATCTGTCGTGATACCTGTCAATCTCACGATTTCTGATAAAATATCCCTTGTATAAGCTGGATAAGTAAGCTGACTATCATAAGCACCAGACAATCTAACAAACTCGTCCTGTAGCTTAATTTTGGTCTTTTTATCATTACGATCTAGCTTGACCTCGGTAACAAAAAACTTGCCAAGTGGGACGGTTTTACCCGCAATTGCTACCGACATTGTTGCCGGCATCATTTCTTGCAGACCTTCAATAATCTCTTTAATTTCAATTTCTAGACTATTGATGTACCCACCACCAATTGTAAAATCATTACTATTACCGATGGAACTGTCGTAAGTAGCTGATGCAATTTTGGTTTTTGTGTATCTCTTACCATTTAAGTCAAAGTTAGCCTCAAACACGCGCAGATGGTTCTCTATTGCTTTGATATAATCTGATGTTACTTCTAGCATAATTCCTCCTACTGCTCGATAATAGATACAGATAAGCCGTTGTAATAGGTCACACCGTCACTCAGACGCCCCATTACTGTCTCTGTGATAGTTCCGCGATAACCAGTGATAGACTGTCCTAAAATGTTTGCAGTAAAAAATCCGGCTACCAATTTAGACTTGATAAGATTTCTTTCTACTTCTGTGATAATTCCCCATTTGATGGAGAATGTCCGTTTTTCTGCAATGACGTCACCCGTCATCAATCCACTAGCACTCCGCCCTGTGGAAGATGACCAGATGATCTCATTATTGATGCTGATTTCAACTGGAGAAGCAAGAGCTACTCCACCTACTGATATTTCACTCATGCATACCTCCTAAATCATGAGGGGGGATTCCCCTGTTTTAATTGCAATTTCATTGATTTTATCTACAATCTTCTTGGTGATTTTATCACCATCAATTGTCAAATCAAGAGCACGAACCGCTTGCAACAACTGTGTCAGTAAGGCTAGAACTTCTGGTCCACCGCCATTATTTGACAATTCCGCTGCACGACGTGCCATTTCAAGCATTTTATTTTCCGGGGCAACAATCTCACCGTAATGCTTGTTGTCACCAATCATGGCAATTTGTGGTGTGTTGGCCTTAACAAAGCCACCTTGAGCAAGTCGAGGTAGTCCAATGTAACTAAAACCACCGATGTTTACACCAGGTAATTTATTAATCACGCTAATAGCGCCATTGAGTAAGCTGATACCACTATTGATTGTGCTTTCTACCGTGCCAAGCACCCCGTTAATAACGCTACGTACAGCACCACCAATGGCGCTTCCAACCATGGTTCCGACGTGAGTAAACGTTGAACGTATTTGCCCCCAAAGTCCGCTAAAGAACCCGATAATGCCCGAAAATGCATTCTTGACATTGTCATATGCTTCGCGGAATTTTGATGAAAACCACCCTGGTATACTAACAAGAGCAGATTGGATATTACTCCACTTCCCAGCAAACCAACTTGCAATAGGATTGAAGATACCTGTCAAACCTGTCCACGCATTGCGGAATTTTTCTTTGAACCAATCAGGAATCGAAGCAAGATTGCTTTTTAACTCGTTGTAGCGTTGAGAGAACCAAGAACCTATTTTGCTAAAGATGTTTGTTAGCCCAGTCCATGCTTTTTGGAACATGTCAGTAAACCATGCCCCAATATTAGCTAAAGCACTAGTCACGTCGGCCCAACGTTGTCCGAACCATGAGCCGATTGGCGTGAAGATATTAACGATAGCGTCCCATGCTTTCTGGAACATGTCGCCAAACCACTTAGCCACGTCTGCTAAAACAGTTGTGATGTCGTTCCAGCGTTCTGCGAACCATTCGCCAAGAGGTGTGAAGATAGCTACAATGCCATCCCAAATTCCTTGGAAGATTGCCACAATTGTGTCCCAAATGAACTTCAGAACTGCTACTGTTAAATCCAACAATCCAGTTAAGATTGTAGACAAGATGTTCATGATGGCATCGCCCGTTTCAGTGAAACCGTCGAAAATCTTGCCCATATCACTGGTAAGAATACCAGTGATAATATCAAACACGCCCTTTAGGAAGTCAGCTATGCCTCCTAAAACATCAGAGATAGTGTTAGATAGAACACGCCAAACTTCTCCTATGTATTCAATTGCAGGAGCCAAAACTCTTGTCAATTGCTCTACGATAAAGCTGATGATTGGTGCCACGTAGGCATTGATGACTTGCGACATCTCTTGGAAACTTGCAACCATATCCAAAATCTTTTGGATCAGCGGTGAAATGTGCTTGCCAATCGTATCTGAGAATCCTTGACCGATTTTCTTGATAACGGGCTGTATATGATTATTCCAACCGTTCACAAACACACCAATAATGCTAGATATGGCTTTAGTCGATGATTCAATTGTCGGACGAATGTATTGGTCATACACACGGCTGATTGAATCAGACATGTCATTGATTGCTTGTTCAGCACTTTCAAAGACTGGAGCAATGTCGGATAGAGTTTCTGAAATAATACTCGCCACCCCTGGCATATTATCAGTAATTATTCGCTCGATGCCTTGCATAAGGTCACCGCCGAGTTTGAAACCAATCTCTACAATGCTAGCCTGAATCGCTAGAACAGAAGATGCGATTGAACTACCAATACGAATTGCACCAGTAGAGGTCATGACATCATAAAAGCCGTCTGCGAATGCCTGAGCGATATTCCCAGCCGATGCAAACATGTTACCTGTGTTCTCAAACTGAGCTACTAGAGAGCGGATAATACGCTCTTTTTGGCGTTCTAATCCATTGGCTATACTTTCTGCGATAAAGACTCCTATCCCGAGAGCAACTGTCCCTATCGAGCCAGCAAACTGCCCTAGAGCATAAGCTATCTTATCAAGCATAGTTTGAAACGAAGCAACAACTTTTGGATCTGTAAAAATCTCTTGAAGTACTTCGCCGATTCGTTTTAAAGCACTCTGAAGTCGTTCAATGCCATCAAATCTAAATGAAGCATTGAAACCGTCCTGAAACAATTTGACGAGTTCAAGCAATCGTTTAAATAATCCATCAAATAGACCGTCTAATTGATTACCGCCTTCAGCAATTTTTCCCATGTCAACTTCAGCGCCTTTAGGTGTTCCACCACCTCCACCGCCAGAGCCACCAGGACTGCCTCCAGAATCTCCACCACCGTCTCCGCTATCGGATGAGTCAGATAGTTTATTGATTTGGTCAAATCCCATGAGAGATTTCATTTCTTGTGCAGCTTTCTTAGCTGCTTTACCAGCTCCATCCGCAGCCTTTCCGGCTCCTTTGGCTGCTTTTCCTAAATTGCCCGCTCCTCCTGCTGCACCATCAGAAGCCTCTCCTAAATTACCAACTGCATCAGCTGTTTCTTGAATACCAGAGCCTTTCATAGACTTCTTGCCAGTAAATAACTCCGTCAATGCTTTAAAAGCATTACCTACTGTAAGCAATTTACTGAGCAAAAAGTTAATGACTTTGATGACAGGGGTAAAAATGTTGATCAAACCAGCTCCAACGCTTGCCATAAAGCTTTCGAACTGTAGCTTCATGATCCTGACTTGATTGGCCCAGCTATCCGATGTCCTAGCGAAGTCACCACTAGCTAGCGAAAGTTTGTCTGTTACAAATGCAAACCGCAAAGCAACTTTTTCAGCCTCAGACATTTCTTGTGTTGTCTTTCCAAAGCCGTTAGCCATCGCATACGCATCAAGAGCTGATTGAGTCATGACCACACCTAAATCTTTAAGCGTCTCTGTTTCACCAGTAAAGACTGATTTCAGCTTTGTGTAGGCTTCATCTT
Organism: uncultured Streptococcus sp.; assembly: GCA_905373305.1. Classification (GTDB taxonomy): domain Bacteria; phylum Bacillota; class Bacilli; order Lactobacillales; family Streptococcaceae; genus Streptococcus. The sequence goes on from CAJPSM010000011.1 coordinate 11,468, forward strand.
GACTAATATTATAAAAAGATGCCACATCGCCCGCTAAACTAGTTAAGGCTGTTGACATCTCGTAAGCTTTTTGTTCGCTAAAACCAAAAGCTTTAGTCATCGCACCAAATGTACCGGTGTATCGCTTCGCCATGGTCTCTGATAACCCAGAGGTATACATAGCTTGTTTTGCAAAGTCATCGACTTGCTTGCTCATGCGTGGGAAAGCAACGTCAACAACGTTTTGCACTTCGTTGAGATCTGAGCCGAGCTTGATAGCTTGAGCTCCAAAATCAACAAGTTTCTTGATCGCAAATGCACCCGCAAGCATTTTGGCAGCTTTTGTCGCCATCCCTTGCAAGCCACTCATCTGCCCTTTAAATTGTTTGTCGTTGACGACAAGGTCAAGACCAATCTGGCCAACTGTCTGTGCCAATAGCTATCACCTCCTACTTAGCCATCTCAACAAAGGCTTGTTTTAATTCTTCAAGAACTTGAGTCAAATCTTGTTCTGTCTTCTCTTTGGCAAGTCTCAATCTCCATTCGTTTCGAATACGGTGCTGACCTTCTGAAAATGCTTCTAGCATTTTAGGGTCATCTTCGCTCCGAATTTGGACAATTCGACCAAGCGGTGTTTCTCCGGACAAACCTGCTAAGAGAGCCTTGAACTCTTTCCACTTCATATTCTTGAATTCATTAGAGTATACAGATAAGCCATACTGTGTCCTCAGAGAACTAACGATTAAATCGAAATCCTCAAATAGGTCATAGTATGGCTCACTGTTCTCCCGATTCTTCTTCACCCATTACCAATGCCATCGCAGCTTCAATAACTGTAGTTAAATCAGCAAAGTTCAAACGCATTTTATCAAGTGTTTTACGACTATTCTCAGGGAAGATTAGCTCAAACATTTCCATCATTTTTTTGGCAGATGGAGTGCCTTTTTCATCGCCAATAGTCTGCATCAGAGTCAGTACAGTTGTTGCATCTGTATTGACTTCAATTTCAGCATCTTTAATTTTCAATTTTGGATTTTTTTCAAAATTAAGTTTTTCTGTAATATCAATTACTTTTGCCATTATTCAAATTCCTTTTCTTCAGATAAAATATTGATCAGTACTTGACCAGTTCGATTTTCTTTGGTTGCCATAGCTTCGATTCGCTCCTTGGATTTACCACTTAAATCAACGGTATCTCCAGCCTTGTATTCGATACCTGTATCGATATCAATAAAAGCGACGATTGCTGTTGCGTTGGTTTCTTCAGCTTCAACCATATTTCCTCCTTAAAATAAAAAGAGGGTCGAAACCCTCTAAATTAACCTGCTGGCACTACTTCCGGTTTACCATTTGACATAACGTCAAATGACAATGGTGCAACACCAGTTGAATCCCCCGAAGCAAAGTCCTTAAGATTGATAACCGCGTCTTTAAATTTGACTTTTGTTCCATCTGGGAAAGTCCATTGAAAGTCCGCTTCAGAATCACGACCATTTTTGAAGGCAAGACCTGCGATGTAGTCGTTTCCTGCATCACCTACATTTCGTTTACCAGAAACAGAAATTGTAACTGACTTTGCAGTCATCAAACGACGTGTCCAACCTGCTTGATCAAATGGTTTCCATTCTTCAACACCATTGTCAAATGATACTGAGAATGATTCCATATCTGCAATATTAACAAGTGATTCCAGTCCTGCAGTTCCTTTATTTACTTGGAACTGATTTTCATATACGGGGAATACCCCAGTTTTCTGAGCCATTAGTTGCCCTCTCTTTCGTAATATAAATCAAGTTCGATAACACGCTCATACACGTTATTATCATCTGTTCCTACGTCCACAGGCTCGTTCTGTAACAAAGCAATCATCTTAATAGGTGTTTCACCGATAACGACCGATTCAGCCTCAAATAGACGATTATAGAGGTACTGAGCACGCTTCTCGGTCTCATTCGCATTCTTGTTCCAGTGAATTAAGATGCTGATTGATTTGACATCATAGCTTGCCAGTGTTCTGCCTCCGATTGCTACCCGAGGACCATCTATTGTCTTTCGTTGGTAAATTCCTATACTGTTTTCTTGCTTGTTATCGATCTTACCAATGTAGTAGTTGTTAGCTGCATTAAATGTTTTAATCCAGTCACGGACTTCAGCTAATGTAATCATGCTTAAACCCCCGTGATTTGTTTGTAAAGTCGCCCGTAGGCTTGTTTTATTTTGTGTGACTTCTTGCCACCATCAGCCCAATCCTCAAACCACTTTCCTTTTGCATGAGGATTTTCTTTCGTCTGGAATTGATATTCAGGATGAAAGTACAATCGTCTTGCGTAAGGAGTGGAATGTACCAGGCTTACTACACCTTGGGATGAACGTGAGTAGTCTGGAGCCATTGCTTCGCCTTGCAACACACCTTTATCAAATGGTACGACTTGTGCCTGCACAACTTCTGTATGCAGGTATTCAGCAGTCTGTTCCAGCGCTATGATTTGAGCCCTTTCCAGTTTGCTGATAGTACCAAAATCTAGCTTTACTGTAGACTTCGCAAACATAGCATCACTCCAATCCGATGTAGGTATAGTTGACAGTCCCATCTGGATTTCTAGCTTTCCGGCTATCCACAATCCTTCTGACAATACCAAATACAGTTGCAGTCCCTCCGCTCAATGTAGGCAAATACGGTGCAATATCACCAACGAAATAAGCTGACCCAGTAATTTGGACCAGCTTCTTCTGTTCGGTTAGGACTGTTTTGACACCGTCCTGATAATTGCATTTTAGACTTTCTCTAAACGCCTCCAAAGGTTCGCCATCTTCAGAAACTCCCTCTTGGTTGACTGTGACTGTGATTGGCGTCTGACAAAATTGAGGTAATACAAGTTGTGGAAATTTCATCAAATAACCCTCCTTGTCAATCCTGTTTGCTTCAAAAGTTCATAGGTTTTGCGATAAATAACAATACCTTGTTCTGTAGCAATATTCCAATTTGATCCAAATTGCATTGACACACCATTAATGCTGTAGTTTGAGACTGTAGTAGCTATCAAATCAGCATTAACCTCCTCAAAATCAACAATCTGACAACAAGCCTTTCGGATAACTTCCTGCTGAAATGGTGTCAGATTGTCGAATCCAATGCCACGGATTCGGTTGAACGTAAGTATATCAATCTTGTCAGAAGCTGATTTAAGTTTGCTAGCCAGTTCTTCTGAATCAGCAGAAATCACACCAACAAACGTCTTTTTGTAATAATCTGGACTAGCATACATGACTGTTACTCCTTAGCTCCTTTGAGCTTCTTGATTTCATCCTTAGCATTTTTCAAGTCAGCCAAAACTTTTTCGTACTCCTCTTTTGACACCTTGTCAACAGATTCACCATATTTTAGTTCACCGTCTTCGTAAACTTCAAAGCCACGACCAACAAAATCATTGATCGCTGACTCATCAATATCATAGACGCGAGCGCCCTTAATTGCTTTTAATACCATATGCTACACCATCCTTTCTTACGCTGTCGCGTTGATAAAGATACCAGCTGCTTTATTCTTGATCAAGAATGCATCCATGTAGAAGCGAGATTGAAGCAAGTAGTTGTCAGCTGTACGCGAGTCATGCCCTGGTGTAAATACTTTGATGTAAGAGTATTTTTCACGAGCAACTTCACAAGATGGGTGGATCAAGATGAAGTTCATTTGTTTTGCTTCATCTGTTGCGACACAACCATTTGTAAAGTTGTATTGTGATTTCATGCGAGCTGATTGCACTTGTTTGATTTTAACGTCATCAAGGCTATAGATAGAGCGTTTGACGTCGCCATTTGAACCATTCACTCCTAGCACACGTTGGATGTCTTTAGCCTGTTTGAAGAGCTTGTTGACAGCTGGAGTGACATACAAAATGCGACCTTCAGACGGTACACCTGCTTCGTCCATTTTTTCCATGGCGTCATCAAATTTTTGCAAGATATTTTCTGCAGTCAATGTTGTAGTGTCGATAGTAGCACCGTTAGCAGTATACTTGCCTGCTTCTGTGTAGAGTTTTGAGAACACGTAGCAATCTTTTTCAGGAATACCTTGTTCAGTTTCCAGAGTATTTTGGACATTGGCAATAGAGACGACCAGGTTTGTTTCATCAACATCCATAGGATCGATTGCAAATTCGATGTCGCGGTCATGTTCGAGTTTCTTTGGTTCCCAATAGTTTGAAATTGTTCCAGAATTAAAACCGATAGTTTGACGATTGTGGTCTTTGTAACCAGATACTGTAATGTTTGGTAGCTTGATTGTTTGGGCGTTGATAAATTTCACTTGCGGATTTGAGTTAAACAAATCTACAGACGCAAGTTCTTTTGCATATTTTTGATGCAAAGCTTGTTCGAATTGTTCTGCGTAGTTATAAACTGTCATAATTTAATTCTCCTTTTTCTTAAAGACCAAACGCTGCAGCAATGGCATCAGTTTGGTTAGTTTGTTGTGTTTTACCGGTAGATCCGATTTGTTGAAACCCAGTTGACTCTTCTTTATTTGGCTTCAGTGCAGGAACGTCTTCCAAAACTTTTGCGACAATAGCTTTGAAATCTTCTGGTTTCGATTCAAGTGTGAGAGTTGATGTATCAGCCAATTTCATCACATAAGGTAGTACACCAACAGGCAATCCTTCCTCGATTGCTGCTAATTGTAGATTTCGCTCTAAATTAGCTTGCAATGCACTTGCTTGTGCCTGCGTTAACTGTTGCTGTAGTGATGTGACGTCTGGTGTTGCATCAGCTTTCTGCGACTTAAAAGCAGTAATAGCTTGAGCCATTTCTTCACCACTCAATCCTTGCTGCTTAAAGTAATTTTTTAGCACGGTGTCTTCAGCAACCTTTTGCTTGCCTTCGACAATGCTAGCGATTTTGTCATAGTCAATCTCAGGAGTGCTAGCTGGTTGAGTTTGGCTTGACGTGTCTTGTCCACCTGCAGAGCCAGTTCCTGTATCTGCATTATGGAAAAATAGTTTGCGTTTGAACATAGCGTTCTCCTTTCAGTTTTAAGGGTGTCTCCCTATTTCAGTTATTGTCACTGGTGTCTCCACGTAGTTTTCAGTCTTCGGACAAAAAGAAAACCGTACGGGATTCCATACGGTTAGAGTATAAGAAAAACCGCCTCGAATTCGACGCGGTTTATAGCAATTTACAGTAATTTATAGCAGTCTATTCCTGCCAGTCAAGATGTTGGATCACCTCCTAATCTTTAATGGCACGATTTGAAACCTTGGCGTAAACATCCACATAAGTCTCATTCTTGTCTCCGTTATGCGTGATTTCTGCATAATTTCCACAAGGTTCGCTTGATGTAATTGCGTTCGTACTAACAAGAGCTTTCCAATTTTGCAGGGTCTTGCTAAACCAAACTACAAAGCAGTCTTCTGCTTTGATTTCACGATCTGATAAGCGCGAAAATTCTTGTGATGCCAATTGTTTTGCTTTTTCTAACATTTCATTCCTCCGTTTTTTCATATCTGAGTACAAAAAAAGCACCTTGTCGGCGCTCTGTGATATTAACAATCGTAAAATACATGCTTCTCACGTTGCAGTCTAAGTCTTTTCTCATCTGAATCATAGCCGTACTCATCTGCAAAATAATCGTATCGATCTTTGATACATTTGTCTAGTTTCGCTTCAAAGATATCGCTCTCTTCTTGTGGTCCATAGATAGCCGCTACAGGAAAAATCGGGGCTACTAAACGATATCCAAAGATGTCGCTGAATGTATCTGCTTTTTCTGCTACACGTAGATAGCTTTCGATAATCCGCATGACTACCTCTCCTTTAGTTTATTTATAACATAATTATAACTCTCAGGAAAAGTTTTTTCAAGTATTTCTCTGCGTTCATCATCAAATTGTGCCTCAAACACATGCGCAAAAAACTCGCTCTCGATATTTCCTTTTTTCTCCCAGTAAACGAGCGAGTGCGAATACTTACCTTGTATTCTACCTTCACTCAACGCTCCTAATATATCAGATGCCGAAGAGGCTTTATCGTTGATATGGATTGCTTCGAAAATAGTCTCGTCAGATAAATTGATAAAGTCCTTACGTAGAAGTTGCAGTATTTTTTTATCCTTTGTGAATTCCCAACCCAGCTTCTCATCTATTTGGTGACCAAATTCATGGAAATAACCAGTACCAGGTCCGCGAGGGTCGTCTACGTCCTTATACATGTTCAGGAAGAGTTTTCCAGATTCATATCTCACAACTCCTGTTTCTGCAATAGTTGCAATCGCCGACTGGTCGGCTAGTCTTGCAAACAAGTCTTGCCCAAGCTCTGTACCTCCCTTGAATTTTTTTCGAGTCGCATCGATATACATGTGTCGTGTCTCTGCAGCAATCTTCTTCGAAGCTACGCCACTAGTATCTCTAGGCAATCTCTGACGATTGATGAATTTCTTGTAATCACTATCACTTTCGAGTGAAAGCTCTTGGTATAATTTGTATCCTTTCTCCGCTTCAAAGTATTTCAGATTCTCTTCTGCATTAGACTTAAGTTTAGACCATTCTTCCGCCCTTAATGTGTACTTCTGAATATTGTCTTCATCGAGACTGAACTGCGATAATCTGCTAAAGCGTTTCTCCTGTCGCTTAGCATGCTGAACTTTGTTGTCCAGTAACTGTCTTTCCTTGATGTCGTCCAATTCCTGATTTGTGAATATTTTCTCTGGCTCGCTACTGATTCCAGGGAAATAAGTTGTATGCTTATCTTTGCAGTTAGGGTGATACAAACCAGCTGCAATTGCAGAACTTAACAATGGATATGGACCATCAGCCGCACTGCCTCCTGACCAGACATTATCAATCAATACTTTGCCTTCAAAAGGCATACACAGAGGACATGCATTCGATCGCTTGTTTAAGATAACAGTATGAATCCCCCACTCCTGGCGCTTGACTCCCTCACCCATTAGGTAGGCTCTTTTGGTTGCTGTTCGAATGGCCATATCGGCGTACGATACGATATTAACTATGGCCCCGTTACTGTACTGGATGCATGTGATACCCCGACTTAGAAAATCCTTGGTGGCCATATCCACTGACTGCTCATAAGTCTTAGCTCCTGTGTTAGCTGCTACCTGAGCATCAAATATTGTGCGCCTGTACTGGTCGTCTGTATACCGCAATACAGCATGCTCTGCCGTCTTCATATCATGCTCGACCGAGTTAAGTAACGCATTCAACTTTCGTTCGTTGATAGCAAAAAATGAAGCCCCTAGATTATCTTTTCCACTGTTAAATTCAAAACCGTTCTTGATAGCTTCCAGGATAGACATTTCCTCATCATCCATGCCTTGCCTATAGGCTTCTTGTATAGCTGTGGAAATCTTGCTATTGATATTGGCAAACTCTTTGCTATATTTTTTGGCATTATCTCGCTTAAATCGTTCAAGCTCTTTCAATTGAGCGACCTGCCATTGTTCCCATTCAAAACCTTCAGCAGTTTCCTCTGCCTTATGCCTTCCTAGATTTCTAATCATGGAATCAAGCAGATCGTTTTCAATTCGCTCAAATGCTTTAGATACATCATAAGCCATTGCAGTACACCTTAAAACCTTGCGCTTTAAAACTTCTCAATTGTCGTTTCAAAGCTGTTTTACTAGGCATTTTGAGGTTGAGCATATCCAACTTGTTGTTCTTCTCAACAGCATAGATACCGAACTCTACATTATCGCTCGCTATCTGTAGAAGTCCCTGCGCTTCCTTCTGACTCATATGATAGATCCTCTGTCCTATCGTCACCGTCTTCAGCATCTTCAGCCTCCTTCTCTATCTCAAAATCGTTAGCAACTTCATTCAATGATGGCACGTTGACTTCTGTCACACCTTGCTCCACTTTGATTCTTGCCACTTCCTGGTCTTTCCATTCCTGGTCTTTTGAGTCACCGTATAATTCCTCAACGCTCGCTTCAATCGACATGATACCACCTGTCTTAGCCTTAGAAACTGTCTCAACCTGTGATTCAAAACTAGGGTTAGCATACTCACCAAACGGCACGTCGACCTTGACTTTCTGTAGCGGGTTTTTCTTAAGCACACTATCAGCATTCAAAACCATACTAATTAACTTTGGCAGGTAATCTTGCAGAGCTGTCACAATAGCATTGCGAGTATAGAGAGTTGCCTTTTCTTTCTCACGTTGTGCCTCAGCATTATCTAGCTTCTTGACATCGATACCGAGTGTTGATGGGCTAATGATACCTTGTAAAGCTAAATCAAGCGCAGTCACGTATGTACTCAAATAACTTTCGTGCGGGATATTAGCTTGTTGCAATGTGATTGTGTTCTTTGCATCCTCGCCCATTGCTGTCTCAACCTTAATAAAGCGATGGTCAAAAGGATTGCCCTTACTAATTTCGCCTGTGTAGGGATCTCTGGGAAGTAAGTTCTCAGGAATATACTCTCGTGATCGTCCAGAACGAAGAGCATCCATCCACTGACTCCAAGACTCATCCAAGCTATCAAAGGCATCTGTCTTACGATCATAGATAGATTGACCACGGCCTTTTACTTTAGGTGACGTGTAAATCTTAAACGGCAAGCACAAGATAACAGATTTATCGAACTCCACATCGACAAGGTTAGCGGTGTACTCTGTCGCGCTCATATCTAGCTCAGTTTCGCCCCTGTAGAGCTTATAAGTTAATGAGCCATATCCGTAGATTTCCTCGAGCAAATAGCTCCGTCTGTGTTCTGTGAAGTGCGTGCGGAAAATAACTTCTTTCAATCTTCCACGGTTGTAGATGCTTTCAATTCTATCTCCACCAACCCATTCAACAATAGGCAATGCTGTAAGTTCCGGATCAAATGAAATACGAAAAGCACCATCACCCATCACAAGACTGTCTTTAATCGCCTCCTGCAGTTGATCGTGGAAGTTGCTATCTTCAGCAATCTCTTCCCACAATTTTCCTTGTGTTTCCTCGGAAAAGTCTAAATCATTCATATCGTGCAGCGTGATATCTACCAACCTATCAACGATGAGACCAGGTATTCCTGTGTGAATCTTTCTAATTTCTTGCCCAGGAGTACTTGTCGCTCCCCAAAAGTTGATGTTGCTATGTGGTAATTGCTTGTAGAGCTGGTCCAGTTCGTATGAGTCACCGCGATACCAAATTTGGTTCTTTGCTGCATTATCTTCAAACGTCATTGCCTCTGTAATTGTGATGACATTTGGCTGTGCCTGTTCCAGTTTGAGAAAGCTTCTCATACTCTTTCTGATCATGTCCATTATTCCCACTTTAGTTTTCCTTTCTTCCGATTATCTTCCTGTATGGCAACCATGCATACTGATTCGCATTGATTGTGTGATCATTTGCATCTTCCGGCTCATCTTTTCCTTCTTTCCATGAGTAAGTGTTTAGCTCTTTGATATGATTCATACAATGACTTAACACATAGTAACAACCTTGAGCTAACCAACCAATTTGAAAGTTGATCCGGTCAATAATCTTGGTTTTCTTATAAGCATTGTTAAAGATATACAGACAGCCGTATTGTCGCTTGTATTTGTTTAATTCTGTAATTGTTGCTTGGTCCGCACTATCAACAAAGACATCACGCGCCAATCCCCATTCACTACGATTGCGTTCTAGGAAATTGATAAACTTGACCACAGTATCAGATGGTGCAATCGGTACATCAAGATCAGCGTTGTTGTAGACTTCCTCATCCAACGTGTATAACTTTCCGTCATCTGATATCCCTTGGAAAATCATTGCAATTGTATCCGGACTACTTGCTGAGTAAGCTGTATCTAGTCCAGCTGTGAACCGCTGGAACGTGACCGTATTCTTGACAAAGGACTTACTCAACACGTGTTTTTTACTATCAAAGTTAACGAAGACAATTCCTGTTGCTCGGCCACGTAGACCAAGTATTTTATTTTTGTAGAGCTTAGTCCCAACTGGTGCCGCATCCTTTTTCTTCTGGATGGCTTCTGGTGTCAGTGACAGGTTGTCATTAAACGTAAAAAACCAGTAACGCCATTTAGGGTTAGCTGGCTCTGATAGGTCTCGCATAATTTCTTCCGGCACATCGCCTGCGTATTTTTTGTACGGTCTCGCCTTGTTGATGAACTCTTTGTAGACTGGTAAATCAGGATTATCCGGATTGAGCGTTGCCATCAAATAATCATTACGTGTGGACAACTCACGAACAAACTCAATGTCAGCTGTGTTGACCTCATCAATATAGACACATCCATACTGTCCACCGAGAACCAGCTTCCATTTTTCCTTATTGTCATACCCCAATACATAAATGATTTTCCCCTCAAACTTGATGTGAGGAATCTTCGAATCTTTATCACCATTACCACAGTAGACGGCTGATTTGTGTATGTCTAAAATTCCGTTGTCCTGATTAATGATGTTCTTTTCGGCTACACCAACTGTCTTTGCTGCAATGATATGAAACTTCTTTGTGCTCCTACTGACTGCTCGCATAAACTTAACACCAACACCAACCGTTGTTTTTCCAGCGGCCGTGGTACCTTCCAAAAAGTCAGCATCAACATTATTAAAGCTGTTGCAAAAATCAATGTACTTTTGAGATAGAGGGAAACTATTCGTCAAGGCCATCACCGCCCAACTGACTAACAATATCATCAAACTTCTTAGTTTCGTTTACCGTGGCATTGATGTCTACTTTATCAGTCCACATTTGATGTCGTTTCCCTAGTAACTCCAAAGCTTTGTTCCTATCGCTGTTCTTTGTTGGATACTCGACAAGTTGAGGGATTTCATTGTAGACTTTTACAGACTTACCAGTCACGGGATCAGTCATCAACTCAGCTACTTTTGTCGTGACTACTGTTGTTTCTTTTGCTTGCCCTGATGCAATCTCTGACAGCATCACAAGTATTTGTTTTTGAGTCAGGATTTTTTCGTCCTGAATTTCATCCATTCTTTTTTTGATATATTCAGAAATGTCAACTTTTGTCAACAATCTTTGTCCTTGACTTCTAGCAGTCTTTTCACTATACCCTGCCTTAATAGCTGCATCTGTTGCATTCCCGCTGATGATGTACTCATCTGCGAATCGTCTTTGTCTTTCATTCAATTTTCCATCACCACCTTTTTAATAATTAAAAAAGCCACTCGATGAGTGACTTAATGCAAGGCGACTACTACCTTTCGTGTTAATTAGAAATCAATTTGAAAGTTTTCCTTTTTTTATTTTTTGTAGTCATTTAAAACCTCTGAGGGAATCAAACCCTCTAGCTTATAACTTACCTAGGATATAAGTAGCTACGCAATCATGCGAGGTCCAGTCGCTCCGCAACCATTTGTAAGTTAATGAGTGATATATGAATGCTAAGCCTGTTGCCTACCCTATTCTAGGACACAAAACACTCAAAGGAGAGTGTGGGATTTGAACCCACGAACCGCACATAGGCGACCACCCGTCTAGCAAACGGGCGCATTCAACCTGACTCTGCCAACTCTCCATGTCAGGGAAGGCTTACTGCCTTACCCTTAATTGTTGATACTACCATTCTAACAGATTTTTAGAACCGTGCCGTCCCAAATAGTCCCATTTTGAACTTATGACATCAGATAACTTCTTCTAAGGCTAAAATTGCCTCATTCTTCAATCTGTAATAGGTTGTACGACTCATTTTCAAGTCATAACAAATACTATCAGCCGTACCTTTATTGATATAAGTCATTCGTAGGATTGTTCTATGCTTAGGATTTGTCAGCTTGTTAATCATCCGCCCCAATTCCATTTTTCGATTTATTACAACATTGGTATCTTTCTCAATTTCGTCTTTCATCGTGATCAACTGAGCGTACACATCATCAATCTTTCTTGTCTGCCCACCTTTTACTTTAGCTTCGGCCCACTTTGGACTTGAGAGCAGGCCAGCCTCAAGTTCGTTGATTTCGTCAATACGACTCTGGATATCCATGTCAAGGTTCTGTAATTCGCTTAAAAGCTCTTTAGCCTTCACTCTCTATCTCCTTTTTGATATAATAATAGTGTTTGAAATTATTGCTGAGGTAGAGAGTACCTTGGCTTTTTTTGTTTTACAAAAGGCTCACTACAATCCACATCAAAGCCCAAAGGACAAGATACCAGTAAATAACTTTCCCCAGAACCTCCAACCAAGATTTTTCTGTATCGCCTTTCGGGTTTCCAGTAATCGCAGTAATGAGCAAATCAATTCCGACAGCCTGCCAGAATGTTATTCTTTGAATTTCAAATGTTGCTGCAATGATGTTATTCCAACCGTACTGAATGACTACTCCTGCGAGCCATAGACTGATAAATAAGGTTAGTATCATACCTAAGCAACTGCCTGCTGCTTGTGGTAAGGAGTTTTTATTTTCATTTTTCATCTGTCACCTCCTGAACTTCAATCCCTGGGCAATCGAATACCCAGCTGAACCCTGCATCTTCTAGTTCTTTGCGGGTGAAGCTATCAGTGGAGTTAATGTCGCTGGTCTTGATGACAAAATATTCGCCTGACGGATAAATATTCTTTGCGATATGTTGGCCGGTTTGGATAAATTTAACTCGATACCGCTTCTCTTTCTCAATCTCGTAGCCGTCAAGCCAAGCACGAGCGAAAACATCTCTGTTTTCATTGATCCAAGATTTTATTTTTTCTCCCACAATACCCTCTTTGAAAATATAGTACATAACACGATACACATCATCGCTAGGTGCTATCTCTTCATAGTATCCTGAAGTATTTCTGAATTTAAAACCATTTCTTTTTACATTGGCAATCCAATCCGCCACGAACTGCGGGATTTGAATTTTTTCTAGTTCGTCTAGTTGTTCGATTGATTCCAATATCCAATTTCTATTAATTGTGATTGTATCTGCGATAGGCCCCTCTGTATAAGGCAAAACCTCGATACGTTTAATCAATTCCTGTTTACGCATTTTTCTACCTCCAATTCCTTTTCTAAAGTAGTTTTATTTGTTTTTCATAATCATTAAGTCTCTGTTGAGCAAGGTTAAAGATGCCTTTGTCAAGCTCGCAACCAACATACTCAAAACCTAACTCCTGACAAGCAATCAAGCTACTTGCTGAACCGACATGAGTATCAAGAATCTTATCTCCGTCTTTTGCGTAGTTCTGAATTAACCAGAAATAAAGATTGATGGGTTTTTGGGTTGGATGAATTCTAACCTCATTTAAAGCCTTGTTTCCTTGCTGGATATGTCCTTCGGATATTGACTTCCCTTGCAACATACCATTCCACATATAGCGAAATAGTCGCGTGCTATCATGCAAACTGCAGTATGCTAGCTCGCAATCTGAAAAACTTGATTGACCATTAACCTTGTCCCAAACAATGCGACCAGGGCCAAAAGAGTAGTCGAAGTAGTTCACGCCCCAAATGATTTGATTTTTTGAAACTCTAAAAAGTTCGTCAAAATAATCTCGATTTGGAATTTGCCACTCTGATGTTCTGCCATACAGTCTATTGACACCAATCGGACTGACTTTTCGACCATAGTATTCTCTTTTTTCCGGGCCAGAAAAATATGGTGGATCTACAATAGCTAAATCAAAATAGTTATCAGGATATCTTTTCATGACATCCATACAATCTTCATTAAGAAATAATTTCAAGTTCTCACCTCATCCATCTTAACTTTATACATTCGATTCCCTCGATACTTGCTCTCAAGCTGAACCTTGCATTTGGCAGCATCTCCCTCTTTCTTAAAGAAGTGAGTTTCATCTACCATATTGTCAAAATATAGTGTTACTGTATATGACATTTCTTCTCCTATACTTATTAAAAAATATGTTTGTTTAATGAATATTTTTTCTAAGGTTACAGGTTACATCACTTTTTGAAAAACATATTTTATAAGAAACAAGAATGCTGTTATATCAACGTTTATAGCACTTGCTATTTTTACTTATTAAATATTTTATATAAATGATGTAACCTTACTAATAGACACCCTAAAACATCAGTAGTATCAACGGTTTAGGAGGGTTACATCACTTTTTTTAAAATTTTATCAAAAACAGCACTCAAACCATTGATAT
>CAJPSM010000012.1 GCA_905373305.1 uncultured Streptococcus sp.
CTATAGGGGATTTACCCACTACAAATATTATAGAGCCAAGTTTTTTATCCAAAAGCACTTTGTATGATTACGTTTGTTGATAATTTCCATACCTATTGGCTTGGTTTGATAAATTAGATGTTAATATGCTTAATATTGAATCGAACCACCATCCTCCGCCTGTAATTTGATTGAGTTCAGTAGTTGTTAGTTCTTGAAATGAAGTTAGGTTTTGATTCTTATCCATGTTATAATTCTCCTTTTTGATAAGATAATAAATAGCTATAGAGTGTTATCTGAAAATTAATCAGAATGTGTTAAAATTTTATCTTTGAAATAATCAAAATATGTTTTCTTTGCAGTTACACTAGTGACGCGACCTTGTAAGCCATATTGGATGAGTTTACTATCCTCATTAGATAGTTTTGCAAGAGCGGTTAATTTAAAGAGATTGCCTTGCTCTGTTCTGGTGGGAGTTTGATCAATTGTCTGAACTTGACCGATGATGGTAATGCCGTGATTTCCAATCTTCTCAAGTTTTAATCTTACAGTTTGTCCTTTATCTAGTAAGGGGAGATAGTCAGATGATACGTAGTAAGTGATTAGTACTTCTCTTGTATCTGTGATGACAGGGAATATTTGAGCAATTTCTGTACCAGTTGGAATTCTATTTTTACCTTCAAATTCGCTGTTCAGATGAACGATACCTTTACTTGGAGCGGTTAAGGTATTATTTTCCAAGCGCTGTGTCGCTTGATCTAGTTGTACTTTTAATTCTGTTAATTGATTCTCCACGGTTAGTTGTTGCTGAGAAGCTGTCTGTAAAAACTGAGTGCGGAGTACTTCAATTTTGGTTGCTAAACTATTATCATAAGTTGCTACACTTCCGATACCAGCTTGCTGAATTTTGAGGCTTGCGATAGATGATTCAAGATTTGCAATACTTTGATTGATTTGAGATAAAAATGGCTCATCTGCAGTTTCTTGTGTTTGTTCTTGAGAGGCTACAAGATAACGATTCAAAATTGACTGGTGTGGATTGCCAGTCGGTAAGCGTGCTCTTTTGTTTATGATAGCATCTCTCAGCTCCTGGTATTCTCCAATTTGTTGTTGAACTCTTGTAATTTCTTGTTCGATAGCTGATGAACTGCTATTAGCAAGATTGGCTTGATTTGAAACTTCAGTGTTAGTCTTTGAGACACCTAGTTCAATATCATGAGCTTGTTTAGTAAAATTCATAAAGGTATTATGGTAGCCAAACTCATCCTCACCAGAAAAAAGATCAGTCGCTTTTTCTAAGCTTTGTTTCAAAATTCCAAGTCCTTCTTTTTGCTTCTCAAGTCTTTGTAACTGAGTTTCTAAGGCAGTTTTCTGACTTTCTTCCATTGTTTCAGAGTATTTGATGAGTAAGTCGCCTTTTTCAACTACTTGATTTGCCACTAAATGATTAGCTAAGATAGTATTATCACTAGTCGACTGAATGGATGCAATGACACTTGTAGGGGTAATTTCTCCTTGTGACGTAACTGTAATTTCTTTTGTGGCAACAAGGGAGAAAATTAAGATGAAAGTAAACAGTAATGAAAGTGGTATGATTAATACTGTCGCATAATTATGGTAACGTCTCTGATAAAACTCGACGCTTCTAAAAAGATTAGGATTCATAACATTCTCCTTATTTGTTGAATAGATGATGGTAGAAGCCCTGCGCCTTCATTAACTCTTGATGACTACCAACTTCAATGATTTTCCCTTGGTCAAGAACAATGACACGGTTAGTCCGTTCGGCTATACTTAGACGATGGGCTACAAAGAGAATGGTTTTATCAGTTAGGGACATAAGATTATCTATAACCTTTTTCTCAGTCAAAACATCGAGAGCACTAGTAGCTTCATCTAGTATTAAAACAGGAGATTTAGTTAAAAGAGCACGAGCGAGAGCAATTCGTTGCTTCTGTCCTCCTGACAGACCTGCTCCATCAGAAAGTTGAGTTTGATAGCCCATAGGCATTCTTTCAATATCTTGACGGATTTCAGCTAATTCGCAAGCTTTTAGAATATCTTCTTGGCTAATCATATTATTACCGCCCAAGGTTAAGTTTTCCAAGATAGAGCCATTAAAGATATAGGCTTGTTGGGGCAGGTAATTAATATGACGTCGCAAGATTTTTTTATCAATATTTTTGATATCCTGATGATTGATGGTAATCTGTCCTTTGTAAGGGTCAAAGAAGTTGACAATCATTTTGGCTAGAGTTGTTTTACCAGAACCACTAACTCCAACCAGGCTAACCTTATCACCTTCTTTAATTGTTAGATTGATATCTGTTAAGGTATCTCGTCCAAAACCATACTTATAAGAAAGGTCATCAAATTCAATATCGCCCATCAAAAAATTTGAATGAACAGGATTTTCTTGAACTTGAAATTCAGATTCAACTAAATAGACCTCGTTCAAGCGGTTATTAGCAACCTTCGCAGATTGGAGTTTAGTTTGTAGGTTGATAATATTTTCCATAGGAGTTGTAAAGTAAGAAAGAAGTGTATTAAAGGTAATCAGCTGACCGATAGAAATCTTACTCGACATGACTAATTGAGCACCAAACCATAGGATAAAGATATTAAGAACTAACTTTGTTCCTTGTTTTAAATTAGTTTGTAAAATAGAATATTTAGTAAGTTTAAAGGATTTTTCCAAATAATCGACAAATTCACTGTCAATATTTTGGTAGCGATTTTCTTCACTTGTGAGTGACTTGATGGTTTCGATCCCGTTGATATCTTCGATAATAGCAGAACTAACCATAGAATTGCTTTGCATGACATCGTGGTTCATTTTTTCAAAAGGTTTCATAAAAGAAAAGATGATGAATATGTAAATAGGGATAGAAATAAGAGAAAGAAGAAAGAGGTTAGGATTTTGTGCCAGTAAGACACTCCCTACAAGGATCAGAATGGAAACATCAAGAAGAAGAGAGAGAATGGTAGAAGCTAAGGCATCTATAATAGAGTTGGCATCTGTGAATCGTGAAATGATTTCCCCTGTACGACGTGTCGCAAAGAAAGACATAGGAAGTTCAAAGATATGGCGAATATAGGCCAAAATTACATCAATGCTTAATCTCTGACTCAGAACAGTTAGGAGATAATCTCTGGAGAAGCTCATGGCTTGTTGGAGGATATAGGTGATAATTAGACCAATTGAGATAATTCCTAAAGTTGATTTCATCTGATTTGGGATGTACTCATCCAAGATTCCTTGGAGATAATAAGAACCACCGATATTGATAATAGTGACTAATAAGCTTGAGAGAACAATGTAAGCAATGAGAGATTTTTGTTTGAAAATCAGAGGGAGGAAGCTCAGTAGACCATTCTTTTTATCTTTATGGGGTTGATAGCTGGGTTTGGGAGCTAGAAAAATAGCTACTCCAGTCCATTCAGAGAAAAAGCGTTCTTTTGACATTTTGGTGATTTTTACAGAAGGATCAGGATCACCAACAATCAGATAGTCTTTCTTTGTTTGATAGACAACATAGTAATGTTGGAGTTTCCCTTCTTTGTTAACGTGAACGATAAATGGATAGGGGACATCGCTCATGTCAAAGAGCGTTTTATCTGCTTGAACAGGCCTTGTTTCAAAGCCCATTTCATCAGCGGCTTTTACAATGCCAAGAGCAGTCGTCCCTTCTTTATTGGTCTTTGCAAGTTCTCTCAAGTGAGCTAGAGAAAAATCTGAACCATAGAATTTAGCAATCGAGGCTAAGGCAGCGACACCACAGTCTCTAGCATCTATTTGAGGAACAAATGTACGTTTATAAGAAGTCATTGGCAAATCCTTTCATATAAAATATGAATTTATTATACCATGATACTAAGTTCATATTTTATAAAATCTTGAATTGTCATTGAAACTTCCTGAATGGTAAAAAAGTGATTAGAAACTATCTTTCTTTAAAAATCTATAGGTGTATTTTGAAATAAAAAGCTAATTCAAGACGTTTCGATGACAATTCAAGATTTGGATGAAAAACTTTAACAAACAATGATATACTAAACTTGTCAAAGTTGCAACAAGACAAAAATTAAAATAAAAAAGGAGTATTTATCATGAATACAAAAATGATGGAACAATTTTCTGTTATGGATAATGAAATGCTTGCTTGCGTTGAAGGTGGAGATAATTCATACGGATTCTGGTATAGAATAGGTGGTTTAGTAAGAGATGGATTCGATTTGTATGTTGAAAATCAAAGAAGATTGCATGCGATGTGTCCACTGTGTATCTAGGGAGGTAATATCATGAAAAATAAATACTTTGAAACTTTAAGTGCAGAAGAACTAACACAAGTCCAAGGAGGCGGAATTCCTTGGTGGACTCCAATAATTCCTAATTACGACCAAATTCTGGGATCAATTTGTGGTTTCATAGATGGATTTAGCAGATCTACAAACAGGGGACAATGCTAAAAAATCATCTAGACATTAAAGAAAGGATAAACTATGAAGAACATAAGTTTTATCTTTATAAAAGTGCTTACTTGCTTTTTACTTACTTTTGCCATTCAAGTTGTACCATTAACTGTTGTTAGACGATTTTATGACGGAGCGATGGGAGATGTGTTCAGTGTTGGTGTCTTCTTTTTAACTTTCTTTATTTGTTTAACCATTCTTGTATATCTCATTAAGAGATGGGGTGATGAGACTACTTTAGATTGCTTGCCAATCAAGTGGGTAGAATTGAAATGGATTGTTCTTGCTTATCTGGCTAATCTGGTTTTAGTAGTTGGTTTTATACTTTTCATGACCGTACTTGGAAAAGTCCATGATAATACAAGTTCTTTAAGCTTTTTTCAACATTTGGAAACAAGAGGTTTTCTGTACACATTTCTATTCTGGTTGTCAACTGCTTTTACTCAACCTCTTTTGGAGGAGATGCTCTTTAGAGGGATCATTTTAGGAACTTTAGAAAAATATTCTCCTATTTTTGCTGTTTTTCTTTCAGCTGTTCTTTTTGGATTTGCTCATGATGGAGAGATTATTTCTCAGCATCTTGTGACAGGAATTGTATTAGGGAGTCTCTATATAAAGCGGAGAAACCTGTATTCCTGTGTAGTTGTACATGGTTTGATGAATGCTACTGTTACCTGTCTCTTTTTTCTGGCTACTTAAGTTTTTAATAAGATCACATAGCTATGTAGCAGAGGTTACATACGGTTTCTTGATATATTAGTATAAGAGAGGAGACTGGAAAAATATTTCTAAAAACACAACGTACTTCTAGTGAGATTGTTCCTAGGTCAGTTTCCTTTACTTGTCTATTTTTATCTCGTCAGTTTTTAAATTTTTCCTTAGTTTTCTAATTTCTTTTAGTGGTTATCAACTTGACTTCTATTTTGGCTGTTGTTTATCTCACTAGGGAAATGAGAGTGAAAAAATTTGAAGATGATGATTTGGTTAGTCCTAGAACCAATCAACTCATGTTTATAGATTGACAGGCTTTATGTGTATTATTTGTTTGTATAGAGGTATCACAGCAACAGAATCCTATCAGCAATTAATTGTCTACATTGGCGCTATTCTCTGCTTGATTATCATGCTTCTGCTCATTTGGGGATTGAAGTATTATAAAAAGTAGAAGCTAATGAAGTATAAAAGGGTAAGTGTTTTTGAAATACTTACCCTTTTATAATGAAGTTTTTGCAATTCAAGACGTTTCGATGACAATTCAAGATTTGGATGAATTTGTAATCTTAAATAAGGTAAGATAAAGATAACAAATGTAAAGGAGTATTCTTATGAAGAAACAAAAGATAAAATCGCTATTACTTGTACCACTTGTATTTGCATCTATTACTACGGGTGTTGTATATGCAGAAGATCAGACTACTTCTTCCTCTATACAGACTAATGATAGTTCTCTTGTGGCACCAGATTTGCCATCGACTAAGGAAAAGGTGGAGAATAAACCTGCCGTTGTAACTCCAGAAGAGTATGAACAGAATGTTACGGACTTTAAAA
This sequence comes from uncultured Streptococcus sp., assembly GCA_905373305.1. Classification (GTDB taxonomy): domain Bacteria; phylum Bacillota; class Bacilli; order Lactobacillales; family Streptococcaceae; genus Streptococcus. The sequence goes on from CAJPSM010000012.1 coordinate 6,001, forward strand.
AGATAGATATTGAAGCTGTACGTCAATCTTTTACAGAGGATCAATTAGAACACACTATTTATTTTGGTAGAAAAACTTGCTCTCATTGTCGTCAATTTTCTCCTGAATTGAAAGAATTTAATAACTTGATTGAAAAGAAGTTAGAGTATTATGATTTGGATGGTCAGGACTTTGATGGGGAGGCGAGAGAGTTTCTATTTAAAAAAGTCGGGATTCCAGGAACACCAACAATTTTGTATTTAAGAAATGGACGTCCGATATCTGGATGGGTTGGTGGCGGAGCAACTGCACAACAGGTTTATGATTATATGTACTCGAGAAACTCACCTAAGCAAACGGAAACAGTAGCATCTTCTGAGGAAACAGTAACTGAAAATGTGCATGATGAGAAAACCAGAAATGACAGCATGAGTACTAGTGATAAAGTTGTAAGTGAAAGCAAAGGTATGAGTGATGAAAAAAGAACCGAAATGAAAATATCCAATGATAATCCCAATTCTAATAGTGAAAATAGTGGGAAAGTGGAGAGTATAAACTCAACTTCTAAAGCTAAAACTACTCAATCTGGCGATTTAGCAATGTTAGATAATAAGAATCAATTGAACACTCTCAAACCTATTTTTGATGCTGCTCAAGAAAATAAAACTCCTTTAACCGATGTTAAGGGCGCTGATTATGTAAGCGAGTCTATTACTTCGAATGAAAAATTATTACCGAAAACAGGCGAGGAAGAAAGTTACCAACTGATTCGGCTAGCTGTCGCGTTTTTTATGGCTTCTGTAATGATTAAAGTGAAACAAAAAATTCATAAATAAAAATAGATGGTAAACAGGTGCAATGATATTATTTGTTTGTAATAACATATGACTAGAATTTTCCTATAGACAAGAGTGAAAGGGCAAGCATGTTTTTAATGCTTGCTTTTTAAATTTTGTAACAATTCAAGACGTTTCGATGACAATTCAAGATTTGGATGAAAAAAATTAATAAACGATGATATACTAAACTTGTCAAAGTTGCAACAAGACAAAAATTAAAATTAAGATTAAAATAGAGGTATTCGTTATGGATACAAAAATGATAGAACAATTTGAGATTATAGATACCGATATGCTTGCTTGCGTTGAAGGTGGCGGTTGCAATTGGGGAGATTTTGCCAAAGCAGGTATTGGAGGAGGAGCAGCAAGAGGTCTTCAACTAGGAATTAAAACAGGAACATGGCAAGGCGCTGCAACTGGTGCTGCGGGTGGAGCTATACTTGGAGGTGTGGCCTATGCAGTAACATGTTGGTGGTAATTATGGATTTTAAAAGTTTTATTATTGGTTTAGTAGTTGGTATATTTGGTCCTTATATGGATGATTTAATTAGAAAAATATTTTCAAAATCTCCCAAAAAGGATACGGATAGTACTCCCTAAAAAATAAATTTCTCCCCTGTATTTGCTAGCTTAATTTACAGGGGAGAAATTTATTTTTGTTTAGCCTGTCAAAATGATATGTGATAGCAGGATGAAAAGTCCGCAAACAAGTTGGTATCAATACAATATAAAGAGGAAAGTATGTTTTTCATGCTTGCTTTTTTTACAATTTAGGAAGTTTTGATGACCATTCATGATTTGGGTGAATTAAGCTCAAAAAGAGTGCTATACTAGTAGTGTAAAGGGTGTAGCTTATCTAAGATTAAGCACACATTTAGGAGGAAATCTTATGAAGAAAAAAATACTGATCATTTTCGTCTTGTATTTAATCATGTCCATCTTTCTTTATCCGCTTAGGGAGAGTATTTGGTATCATCTATTTTATACCATAGCCTATCTGATTGCGGTTATGATCTATTTTGCTTTAATTAAAAAGAAAGAAAAGAAATGAAAACTTTTCTTGCTAAAAAACGGAACATCTTCCTTACGAGATTGTTCCTAGGTCAGTTGCCTTTACTTGTCTCTACTTATCTATTTCTATCTCGTCAGTTTTTAAATTTTTCCTTGGTTTTCCAATTTCTTTTAGTGGTTATTAACTTGGCTTCGATTTTGGTTACTGTTTACCTCACTAGGGAAATGAGGATAAGAGAGTTTGAAGATGATGATTTGGTTAGTCCTAGAACCAATCAACTTATGTTTATCGGCTTGACAGGCTTTATGTCTATTATTTGTTTGTATAGAGGTATCACAGCAGGAGAATCCTATCAACAACTAATTGCCTATATTGGCGCTATTCTCTGCTTGATTATCATGCTTCTACTCATTTGGGGTTTGAAGTATTATAAAAAGTAGCTTTCTATCCTTTTCTGACTGGATATTTGAGTAGCAGGCTCTATTAAATTGTTAGTGAAATAAATGAATGGAGGTATTTAATATGAAATACAGATTATTTCTAGTTATTTTCTTGAGTAGTATGTTGAATATTCTTTTAGGGACATTTTTACAAATCTCTAATGTATCGATTGGGTGGCTTGTTCTCTACAGTGGCTTGTTTGAAGCAGGAGTTTTCCTTCTTACTAATAAAGGTTTGGCGGTAAAGATCAAGGAAGCAGACATTCAAAACCGTTTTAAATTTATTTTTGGAAAAACGATATGGTTTCAAATTCTTTTGCTTATCTTTGTGATGGCCAAACTTTATCTTGGTTTGGATGCGAAGTTGATTTTATTTTACGGGCATATTTTCATTATCTTTAATGCCTTAATATATCTATTATCTAGTAGTCGGGTTAGTCTTAAAAAGAGCAAACCGTCCTCTTAATCTTGCAGCAGTAGAGCCCGGCAAGGGGAGGTATTAGGCTAGTCGTTGTCTTGTAAATAGTAGGGGGATTTCTATGAAAAAACACTCTATTCTTTTCAAAACGAGTGCAATTCTTTCCTATTTGTTTTTGTTTTTCGGATTGTTTTGGACAACCCAATTTTGGAGCAATTATTGGGAGTTCTCGTCTTGGGTAGGAAATCTTATCTGGATCCGAAACATCATCAGTGTTCTCTTTATCGGTCTGATGGTTTGGGTTTTGGTCAGGTCGGGCCATGCTTATCTCTTTCGCATCCCTAGGAAAAAGTGGTTGAGCTATTCTGTTCTGACGGTGTTAGTAGCTATCGTGCTGATATGCTTTAACTATCTGACAGCTAAACACGTTCAGGGAACAAACGAAGGTTGGAATTTATTTATTGCCTATAGTGAGACCAATTTTGCGGAGTTCGGTGTTTACCTAACTTTAATCGTACTAGGACCTCTGATGGAAGAATTGGTGTGTAGAGGACTGCTTCAGCACGCCTTCTTTAAGAATTCGATATGGGGGCTTGATCTTCTCTTTCCTTCACTCCTATTTTCCTTGCCTCACTTTTCTAGCTTGCCAAGTCTCACAGATATTTTTGTCTATACGACAGTGGGCTTTCTATTTGCCTGTCTGACACGTTATACGAAGAGTATCTATCCTTCTTATGCGATTCATATTGTTAATAATATCATCGCAAACTTACCATTTTTGCTCACTTTTCTACATAGGGTCTTGGGGTGAAAAAACCAAAAGGTTTACTTTTCAGCCATAGAGGAGTTCATCATGTATAAACACTTATTTTTTCTAGATTCAAAAACTTTAGACTGGTTGACACCTTATATTCTAGTCTTGGCTTCTGACACCATTGCCTTTAATGTTTTTGTGTTAACCTTTGTATCTGCGGCGGTCTTTTCTTCCCTGAATCCCATGTTAGCTTTTATGGCTATATTCTTAGGAGCTGGTTATGTTATCGGATTTTGGTTACTAAAATGGTTTGTTTTGGAAAGACTAGAGCTAAAGGATGACTTGTAGGAAAGTTTGTTTGTTGAGGAGGATAGCTTTATGACCATTTTCAATAAGTGTCATGCCTTGTTTTTTGGATTTTTAGTATTTGCAATCGTTGGTGCAGCGGGTTATTCCATTAATCAAGGGGATTATTTTCAACACCAGTATACATTCATTATTATAAAGAGTTTCTTGCTTTTCCTTAGTTTTGGATATGCGAGATGGTTTGATATGATTTCTCTTGGGATTTTAAGCAAGAAACAACTCTTGCTGTTCATTGGAATCTTTCTTCTCACGGTGCTGGTAAATATAGGCTATCATGCTTTTTTCTCAGTTGCTTCTGGTGCCTCGGCTCAACACCTTGAGGAAACGAGTAAAGGACTTCCGCTTTCCTTTATTGTAAGTGTTACAGTTTTGGGACCAATCCAAGAGGAACTCATGTTCAGAGGACTTCTTCAGGGGGCTATATTTGAAAATTCTTGGTTAGGGCTTGTACTGACTTCCTCTCTCTTTTCTTTCATGCATGAACCTTATGATGTGCCTTCGTTTTTCTATTATCTACTTGGGAGCTTGTTGCTGGGCTTTGCTTACAAAAAGAGCCAAAATTTGTGGGTTTCTACTCTAGTCTACATGTCTTACAACAGTTTGCCACTTTTAACTTATTTCTAAAAAACATGAAAAGGTAAGCAGAAGACGGTGCTTGCCTTCTTTAAGCTATAATGATATCCTGAATCAATTGAGATGCTTTTCTTTGGGAATCGGGTGTGAAGCGGTTGACGAATAGACCAAAAACTAGTAGAATAGTAAGGAAACTTTATACGGAGGAAAGAAATGGACTTGGGTGATAATGAGCTAACGCTGACCCCTATACCTGGGAAGAGTGGCAAGGCTTATATGGGAAGCTATCCTGATGGGAAGCGCGTCTTTGTAAAAATGAACACCTCTCCAATCCTACCTGGCCTAGCCAGAGAACAAATCGCTCCTCAATTACTATGGACTCGTCGTTTAGCGGATGGTCGTGATATGTGTGCCCAAGAATGGTTGACGGGCAAAATCTTGACCCCGCACGACATGAATCGTAAGCAAATCATCAATATCTTGACGCGTCTCCACCGCTCACGTCCCTTGATGAAGCAGTTGAGCCGTTTGGGATATACCATGGAGACGCCAGTAGACTTGTTGCAGTCTTGGAAGCAAGAAGCGCCTGAAGTCTTGAAACGACATCAGTACTTAAATTCGGTGATTGATGATTTGCGCAGAACGGTTCCAGGTTTTAGGGAAGATCATGCAACGATTGTGCATGGGGACCTTCGTCATAGTAATTGGATTGAGACAGAGAGTGGGCTCGTTTATCTAGTGGATTGGGATTCGGTTCGCCTGACGGATCGCATGTTTGATGTGGCGCATATGCTGTGTCATTATATTCCAGAGCAACATTGGCATGATTGGCTGACTTATTACGGTTATAAGTACAATCAGACAGTGTTAGATAAATTGTATTGGTATGGTCAGTATTCTTACTTGAGCCAGATTACCAAATACTTTGTAAATCAAGATTTAGATAATGTAAACCGGGAGATTTATGCCTTGCGTGTCTTCCGTGACAAGTATGGAAAGAGAAGATGAGAGTAAGAAATCGTAAAGGGGCGACAGAGTTACTAGAGGCTAATCCCCAGTATGTTGTCCTCAATCCCTTGGAAGCTAAAGGGAAATGGCGAGACTTGTTTGGAAATGATCATCCTATTCATGTTGAGGTTGGAAGTGGCAAAGGAGCCTTCGTATCAGGAATGGCCAAACAAAACCCTGACATCAACTATATCGGGATTGATATCCAAAAGTCGGTATTAAGTTATGCCTTGGACAAGGTATTAGAAGTTGGAGTTCCTAATATCAAGTTGTTGTGGGTAGATGGTTCAGATTTGACGGATTACTTTGAAGACGGTGAGATTGATCGTCTCTATCTAAACTTTTCAGATCCTTGGCCTAAAAAACGCCATGAAAAACGTCGTTTGACTTACAAGAGTTTCTTGGATACCTTCAAGCGCATCTTGCCTGAGAATGGGGAAATCCATTTCAAGACTGACAATCGTGGCTTGTTTGAGTACAGCTTGGTAAGTTTTTCTCAGTATGGGATGAAGCTGAACGGAGTTTGGTTGGACTTACATGCCAGTGATTTTGAAGGCAATGTCATGACGGAATATGAGCAAAAATTCTCCAACAAGGGTCAAGTGATCTACCGAGTTGAGGCAGAATTTTAAGAAATAGCTTAAAAACCAGCCGTTTGAGTGCTTATACTTTACATAAATTGAGAAACGTGCTATACTGATAGTTAGAATATGAGAAAGAGAGGCGGGGAAATATCTTCGCCTCTTGCTTATGAGGAGGTGGACGCAATCGCAACAATCGTAGAATTAGTCAGAGAAGTTGTAGAACCTGTCATCCAAGCACCTTTTGAACTCGTGGATATCGAGTATGGAAAGATTGGCAGTGACATGATTCTCAGTATTTTTGTAGATAAACCTGAAGGAATTACCTTGAACGACACGGCAGACCTGACAGAAATTATCAGTCCTGTCTTAGACACCATCAAGCCTGATCCCTTCCCAGAACAATATTTCTTAGAAATCACCAGTCCAGGCTTGGAACGTCCTTTGAAAACCAAGGATGCCGTCGCTGGAGCAGTTGGGAAATACATCCATGTCGGGCTCTACCAAGCCATCGATAAACAAAAAGTCTTTGAAGGAACTTTGTTGGCCTTTGAAGAGGACGAGTTGACCATGGAGTATTTGGACAAAACTCGTAAAAAAACCGTCCAAATTCCATACAGTTTAGTATCAAAAGCACGTTTAGCAGTAAAACTATAGAAAAGAAAGGATAGCTTTTGAGGATTCAAAAGTGAAAAAAACATGAGTAAAGAAATGCTAGAGGCCTTCCGCATTTTGGAAGAAGACAAGGGAATCAAAAAAGAAGACATCATCGACGCAGTAGTAGAGTCGCTTCGTTCCGCTTACCGTAGACGCTATGGTCAATCTGATAGCGTAGCTATCGACTTCAATGAAAAAACAGGAGACTTTACAGTTTATACTGTCCGTGAAGTTGTTGATGAAGTATTTGATAGCCGTTTGGAGATCAGCTTGAAGGATGCTCTTGCCATTAATTCAGCCTATGAGCTTGGTGACAAAATCAAGTTTGAAGAAGCACCAGCTGAGTTTGGTCGTGTAGCAGCCCAATCTGCCAAACAAACCATCATGGAAAAAATGCGCAAGCAAACACGTGCCATCACTTATAATACTTACAAAGAACATGAGCAAGAAATCATGTCTGGTACGGTAGAACGATTTGACAACCGCTTTATTTACGTCAACCTTGGCAGCATCGAAGCTCAATTGTCAAAACAAGACCAAATCCCTGGAGAAGTCTTTGCTTCCCACGATCGTATCGAAGTTTATGTCTATAAAGTTGAAGACAACCCTCGTGGTGTCAACGTCTTTGTTAGCCGTAGCCATCCAGAAATGATCAAACGCTTGATGGAGCAAGAAATTCCAGAAGTTTACGATGGAACTGTTGAAATCATGAGCGTAGCTCGTGAAGCAGGTGACCGTACCAAGGTTGCCGTTCGTAGCCACAATCCAAACGTGGACGCTATCGGTACAATCGTTGGGCGTGGTGGTGCCAATATCAAGAAGATCACCAGCAAATTCCACCCAGCTCGCTACGACGCTAAGAGCGACCGTATGATTCCTGTTGAAGAAAACATTGACGTTATCGAGTGGGTAGCGGATCCAGCCGAGTTTATCTACAATGCCATCGCACCTGCAGAGGTTGACCAAGTTATCTTTGATGAAAACGACAGCAAACGTGCCTTGGTCGTTGTGCCTGATAACAAGCTTTCTCTTGCTATCGGTCGTCGTGGACAAAACGTTCGCTTGGCAGCTCATTTGACAGGTTACCGTATCGATATCAAGTCTGCAAGTGAGTTTGAAGCTATGGAAGAGGCAGGTCAAGTGGATTACGCAGCTGCGGATGAATTGATCGAAGAATAAAAACTGCTAGAGGAGGGAAAGATGAAAACAAGAAAAATCCCTTTGCGCAAGTCTGTTGTATCCAACGAAGTGATTGACAAGCGTGATTTGCTCCGCATTGTCAAGAACAAAGAAGGACAGGTCTTTATCGATCCGACAGGCAAGGCCAATGGCCGTGGCGCTTATATCAAGCTAGACAATGCAGAAGCCCTAGAGGCCAAAAAGAAGAAAGTCTTTAACCGCAGCTTTAACATGGAAGTTGAAGAAAGCTTTTATGACGAGTTGATCGCTTATGTGGATCACAAAGTAAAAAGAAGAGAGTTAGGACTTGAATAAGCAAAAAATAAGCAATCTCTTGGGTCTTGCTCAACGAGCAGGCCGGATCATATCAGGTGAGGAATTGGTGGTTAAGGCCATTCAAGACCAGAAAGCCAAGCTAGTCTTTCTAGCCCATGATGCTGGTCCCAATCTAACCAAGAAGATTCAAGATAAAAGCGACTATTATCAAGTAGAAGTTATAACCGTGTTTTCAACACTGGAATTAAGCATAGCAGTCGGAAAATCTAGAAAGGTTTTGGCTGTGACAGATGCTGGATTTACAAAGAAAATGAGGTCTCTTATGGAATAGAAGAGGAGGACATGATTTGTCTAAGAAAAGATTGTACGAAATCGCAAAAGAACTTGGAAAAGAAAGTAAAGAAGTTGTAGCGCGTGCAAAAGAGTTGGGCTTGGATGTGAAAAGCCACTCATCGAGCGTGGAAGCTGCCGCTGCTGAGAAAATCGCAGCTAGTTTTAAACCTGCACCTGCTCCTAAGGTAGAAGCAAAACCTGAGGCACCAAAAGCAAGTGTAGAAAAGAAAGCAGAGAAACCTGTTTCAGCGAAATCAGTTGTCACTAAGGAAGAAAGTAAACCAGCTACACCTGTAGCTCCTAAGGAAGAAAAAGTGGTGGCTGCAAGACCGCAGAGCCGAAATTTCAAGGCGGAGCGTGAGGCACGCGCAAAAGAGCAGGCAGAGCGACGCAAACAAAACAAGGGCAATAACCGTGACCAACAACAAAACGGTAACCGTCCGAAAAATGACGGCCGTAATGGTGGCAAACCTGGTCAAGCAAACCGCGACAATGGCCGATTTAATGACCAAGGGAAGAAACCACAAGGTCAAGGAAATCGTGGCAATGATCGCCGTCAGCAACAAGACTTCCAGCCAAAACCAGCTGGACCACGTGTTGACTTTAAAGCCCGTGCAGCAGCCCTAAAAGCAGAGCAAAATGCAGAGTACGCACGCTCAAGCGAGGAACGCTTCAAACAATCGCAAGCTGCCAAAGAAGCCTTGGCTCAAGCTAACAAACGCAAGGAGCCTGAGGAAATCTTTGAGGAGGCTGCTAAGTTAGCTGAACAAACGCAGCCAGCCGTAGTAGTAGCTCCTGTAGCGAAAGAAGCGCCAGTGGATACACGTCGTAAAAAACAAGCTCGACCAGACAAAGAACGTGACGATTATGATCACGAAGAAGATGGTCCTAGAAAACAACAAAAGAATCGAAGTAGTCAGAATCAAGTGAGAAATCAAAGAAATAGTAACTGGAATAACAACAAGAAAAATAAAAAAGGCAACAAGCAGAATAATCGTAATCAGGCACCAAAACCTGTTACAGAGCGTAAGTTCCACGAATTGCCAACAGAATTTGAATATACAGATGGTATGACTGTTGCGGAAATCGCAAAACGTATCAAACGTGAACCAGCTGAAATCGTTAAGAAACTCTTTATGATGGGTGTTATGGCCACACAAAACCAATCTTTGGATGGTGACACCATTGAGCTCCTATTGGTAGATTATGGTATCGAAGCCAAACAGAAGGTTGAAGTGGACAATGCGGATATCGAGCGCTTCTTCGTCGAAGATGGTTATCTCAATGAAGATGAATTGGTTGAGCGTCCACCAGTTGTGACCATCATGGGGCACGTTGACCATGGTAAAACAACCCTTCTAGATACCCTTCGTAACTCTCGTGTTGCAACAGGAGAAGCAGGTGGGATCACTCAGCATATCGGTGCCTACCAAATCGTTGAAAACGGTAAGAAGATTACCTTCCTTGATACACCAGGACACGCGGCCTTTACATCGATGCGTGCGCGTGGTGCCTCTGTTACCGATATTACCATCTTGGTCGTAGCAGCAGACGACGGTGTTATGCCTCAGACTATCGAAGCCATCAACCACTCAAAAGCAGCCAACGTCCCAATCATCGTAGCCATTAACAAGATTGATAAACCAGGTGCCAACCCAGAACGTGTTATCGGTGAATTGGCAGAGCATGGTGTTATGTCAACAGCTTGGGGTGGTGATTCTGAGTTTGTCGAAATCTCAGCTAAATTCAACCAAAATATCGAAGAATTGTTGGAAACAGTCCTTCTTGTGGCTGAAATCCAAGAACTCAAAGCAGACCCAACAGTTCGTGCGATCGGTACTGTTATCGAAGCTCGCTTGGATAAAGGAAAAGGTGCGGTCGCAACCCTTCTTGTTCAACAAGGTACCTTGAATGTTCAAGACCCTATCGTTGTCGGAAATACCTTCGGTCGTGTCCGTGCTATGACCAATGACCTTGGTCGTCGTGTCAAGGTTGCAGGACCATCAACACCAGTTTCTATCACAGGTTTGAACGAAGCACCGATGGCCGGTGACCACTTTGCTGTTTACGAAGATGAAAAATCTGCGCGTGCGGCTGGTGAAGAACGTGCTAAACGTGCCCTTATGAAACAACGTCAAGCTACCCAACGTGTCAGCCTTGAAAACCTCTTTGATACGCTTAAAGCTGGTGAACTTAAGTCTGTTAACGTCATCATCAAGGCCGACGTACAAGGTTCTGTTGAAGCCCTTTCTGCCTCACTTCAAAAGATCGACGTGGAAGGTGTTAAAGTTACCATCGTCCACTCAGCGGTCGGTGCCATCAATGAATCTGACGTGACTCTTGCGGAAGCTTCAAATGCCTTTATCGTTGGTTTCAACGTCCGCCCTACACCACAAGCGCGTCAACAAGCTGAAGCAGACGATGTAGAAATCCGTCTCCACAGCATTATCTACAAGGTTATCGAAGAGATGGAAGAAGCCATGAAAGGGATGCTTGACCCAGAATTCGAAGAAAAAGTTATCGGTGAAGCAGTTATTCGTGAAACCTTCAAGGTGTCCAAAGTGGGAACCATCGGTGGATTCATGGTTACAAGTGGTAAGGTTACCCGTGACTCTAAAGTCCGTGTCATCCGTGACGGCGTCGTTATCTATGATGGCGAACTCGCAAGCTTGAAACACTACAAAGACGACGTGAAAGAAGTTACGAACGGCCGTGAAGGTGGATTGATGATCGACGGCTACAATGATATCAAGATGGATGATGTCATTGAGGCGTATGTCATGGAAGAAATCAAGAGATAATAGAGAAACGATAGCCAATTTGACTCGTCGTCAACAGCGCCTTGATGAACCCTTAGTTCTATCTAAGGCTTGTTTCCTAGATTCAAATGGCTCTAGTTCCTCTATCTAATAAAAATAGCTAGGTCTGCTGGCCTAGCTTTTGGTTCATTATAAAAAATGAAAGGAAGAAACATGGCAAATCATTTCCGTACGGATCGTGTAGGCATGGAAATCAAGCGTGAAGTCAATGAGATTTTGCAAAAGAAAGTCCGTGATCCCCGTGTCCAAGGCGTGACCATCACAGATGTTCAGATGCTGGGTGACCTGTCCGTTGCTAAGGTTTACTACACTATTTTGAGTAACCTTGCTTCGGATAATCAAAAAGCTCAAATCGGGCTTGAAAAAGCAACTGGTACCATCAAACGTGAACTTGGTCGCAATTTGAAATTGTACAAAATCCCAGATTTGACCTTCGTCAAAGACGAATCCATCGAATATGGAAACAAGATTGACGAGATGCTACGCAATCTAGATAAAAACTAAGAAAGAGGGGATGACCCTCTTTTTAGTGTGTGCCAGATATGACGAGGCAATAATCTGTAAAAAAGAAAGTTAAACAAATGATTTTTTTGAAAAGGCTTTATATTTTTCTTATAGTATGATATGATAAAATGTGAAAAAAGAAATAAGGAGATTGAAATGGCTGAACAAGATCTAGCTATGCAAGTATTAGAACAAGTGGTGAAACTACCTGTTGTGAAAGTTGATCGTTCAAAGTTTTTAGTGGACAAGTTTTCTAAAGAATTAGATCCGAAGGATATTTCAACATTATTGGAGCAGGGGCCTTCTAGCTTGCTATCTCAGGAAATCTTAGATAGAGTTGCAAATGCTTGTATTATGGATAATGTCTTGCTGGCCAGTGGGACCTCGGTTTTAGCAGGCCTACCTGGAGGCCTTGCCATGGCAATTACCATACCAGCGGATGTAGCTCAGTTTTACGCTTTCTCATTAAAATTAGCTCAAGAATTGGGATATATTTACGGTTACGATGACCTTTGGGCTTCTCGTGATGAGTTGAGTGAAGATGCTCAAAACACGCTCTTACTGTATCTCGGTGTGATGCTGGGAGTAAATGGTACAGCAGCCTTGCTTCGAGCGGGAGGTGTTGCGGTTGCTAAGCAAGTGATGAAAACTGTTCCTCAGAAAGCCTTGACAAAGACGCTCTGGTATCCAATTTTGAAAAAAGTTTTGAAAATTTTTGGTGTTAATCTGACAAAAGGTGGCTTGGCAAAAGGAATGGGGAAATTCATTCCCATCCTAGGCGGTATTATTTCAGGAGGATTAACCTTTGCGACCATGAAACCGATGGGAGAAAGCTTACAACAGGAGTTATCTAAATTAGTTAACTATAATGAGGAACAGTATCAAGAAGATATAGAAACTATCCGAAAAGAAGCAGAAATCATCGAAGGAGAGTAATATGGGATTCATTAAAATTCTAGCTAAGACTTACGGGAATTACTTTTTTACGATGCAAGGTATAAAAGTTATGAAAACTATGAAAAAAGATGACAATCTTGTTGTTGGTCTAGGGAAGTTATTTCTTGTAGATAAGTTAATGGATACGGCTCACTGGTTAGCAAAACCAGATGATAAGGAATAACTTGAAATGAAAGAAACTAGCAGGAACTCCACTGCTAGTTTTTTAATCTCTTCCCATATGGTATAATATAAGCAGCAAAATCATTTTAGAACATACATGGAGGTCGTCATGGACAATATCATCGATGTGTCAATTCCCGTTGCAGAAGTGGTGGATAAGCATCCAGAAGTCTTGGAAATCCTAGTGGAGCTTGGTTTTAAACCACTTGCTAACCCCTTGATGCGCAACACAGTCGGTCGCAAGGTATCGCTGAAGCAGGGTTCTAAACTTGAAGGAACTCCTATGGACAAGATTGTCCGCACGCTAGAAGCGAACGGCTATGAAGTGATTGGATTAGAATAATGGCAGATGAACGGATTCATATCCTAAGGGATATTTTGTTAGAATTGCACAACGGCGCCTCTCCCGAGTCAGTTCAGGAGCGTTTTGATGCGACTTTTACGGGTGTTTCAGCCATTGAGATTTCCCTCATGGAGCACGAGCTGATGAACTCAGACTCAGGTGTCACCTTTGAAGATGTCATGGAACTCTGTGATGTCCATGCCAACCTTTTTAAAAACGCTGTTAAGGGCGTCGAAGTGGAGGATACTGAACACTCTGGCCACCCAGTTCGCGTCTTCAAGGATGAAAATCTGGCTCTCCGTGCAGCTTTGATTCGCATTCGGAGACTGTTGGATACCTATGAGTCTATGGAAGATGAGGAAATGCTGGCAGAGATGCGTAAGGGCTTGGTCCGTCAAATGGGGCTGTTGGGGCAATTTGATATCCACTACCAGCGCAAGGAAGAGCTCTTTTTCCCCATCATGGAGCGCTATGGTCACGATTCACCCCCAAAAGTTATGTGGGGAGTGGATGATCAGATCAGAGAACTCTTTCAGACAGCTCTAGCGACAGCCAAGTCACTACCAGAAGTATCGATTTCCACTGTAAAGGAGGCCTTTGAAGCTTTTGCGACAGAGTTTGAAAGTATGATTTTCAAGGAAGAGTCCATCCTCCTCATGATTCTTCTTGAGTCGTTCACCCAAGATGACTGGATTCAGATTTCGGAGGAGAGCGATGCCTACGGCTATGCCATCATCCGTCCGTCTGAGAAATGGGTTCCAGAAAGACAGAGCTTTGTTGAAGAAAAGAGTGCAGAGGAGCCAGTACAACTAGACACGGCAGAAGGTCAAGTTCAGCAAGTTATCGATACACCAGAAGGACAGTTCACCATTACCTTTACTCCTAAGGAAAAGGAAGCGGTGCTGGACCGCCATAGCCAACAGCCTTTTGGCAATGGCTATCTCTCCGTCGAGCAGGCCAACCTCATCCTCAATCACCTCCCTATGGAGATCACCTTTGTCAATAAAGACGACATTTTCCAGTACTACAATGACAATGCGCCAGCTGATGAGATGATTTTCAAACGGACGCCGTCCCAAGTTGGGCGCAATGTTGAACTCTGCCATCCGCCTAAGTACCTAGACAAGGTGAAGGCCGTTATGAAAGGTCTTCGTGAAGGTAAAAAAGACAAGTATGAAATGTGGTTCAAGTCGGAGTCGCGAGGCAAGTTTGTCCATATCACCTATGCCGCAGTACACGATGAAAACGGGGAATTCCAAGGCGTTCTAGAGTATGTTCAGGATATCCAGCCCTACCGAGAGATTGATACGGACTATTTCCGTGGATTAGAATAAGGAGAATCAATGAGTTACGAACAGGAATTTATGAAGGAATTTGAAGCCTGGGTCAATACCCAGATCATGATCAACGACATGGCGCACAAGGAAAGTCAAAAAGTCTACGAAGAAGACCAAGACGAGCGTGCCAAAGATGCCATGATTCGCTACGAGAGCCGTTTGGATGCCTATCAGTTCTTGCTTGGTAAGTTTGAAAATTTCAAGGCAGGCAAGGGATTCCATGATTTGCCAGAAGGCTTGTTTGGTGAGCGAAACTATTAAAATACAGATACTTTCTTGATTTTTTCCCAAAATCTTGATAGAATATCTTTATTAAATCCTTGTCAGAGCAGGGATTTTTTATTGAAAGGATTTTATCATGTCAAAGAAACTCCAACGTAAAAAACAATTGCGAAATAGCCTTCGTCGTTCAGGTGCATTTTCAACTACAGTGACTAAAGTTGTAGAAGAGACCAAAAAAGTCGTGAAACATGCGGAAAAATCTGCCAACCAAGCAGGAAAAGTTGTCACTAAAAAAGTGGAACAAGCAGTAGAAGCGACTAAAGAACAAGCTCAAAAAGTGGCGAATTCAGTAGAAGATTTCGCAGCTACTTTGGGTGGCCTCTCAGTAGATCGCGCTAAGACTTTTTATGATGAAGGTATCAAGTCAGCTTCTGACTTCAAAAACTGGACTGAAAAAGAACTCCTTGCCTTGAAAGGAATCGGCCCAGCTACAATCAAGAAATTAAAAGAACACGGAATCAGCTTCAAGTAATCTTTCTTGTCCCTTGCATTTCCGTCAAAAACTTGCTACAATAGAGCCATTAGAGGTGTTTTGAATCCCACATTTTACAGAAAGTGGCGGCGCTGAGAAATCCACAAATGTGTCAAGACTGGTTGCTGATGGTTAAAAATGAAATAAAAGTGTCTTTGTATTTACTTCAAAGACGAAAGTTGCGGGCAACTGCCCGAAATTGGGTGGTACCGCGGATAAACACATTCGTCCCTGTCATGTAGATGGCAGGGGCTTTTTTTATGGAAAGTGAGGGCTGAAGATGGAGCAAGCACAATTACCAGAACGATTAGAAACCGATCGGCTCGCCTTACGAGTCCGTACAATAGCTGATGCCGAGGATATTCATGCCTATGCTAGTCTGCCAGAAGTCGCCTATCCAGCAGGCTTTCCGCCAGTCAAAACCTTGAAAGATGAGATTTATTACCTGGAGCATATCCTTCCTGAGCGCAATCAAAAGGAAAATCTCCCAGCTGGCTACGGAATTGTCGTCAAAGGAACCGATAAAGTCATCGGCTCTGTTGATTTCAATCATCGGCACGAAGACGATGTACTGGAGATTGGCTACACCTTGCACCCAGACTATTGGGGACGAGGTTATGTACCAGAAGCAGCGCGTGCCTTGATTGACCTAGGCTTTAAAGAATTGGGTCTTCACAAGATAGAATTAACTTGCTTTGGATACGATGTCCAAAGTCAACGAGTCGCAGAAAAACTTGGCTTCACCCTCGAAGCTCGCATCCGGGATCGCAAAGATGCTCAAGGCAAGCGTTGTGACAGTCTCATATATGGCTTGCTGAGGAGTGAGTGGGAGGTGAAAAAATGAATTTGACTATTGAACAAATTGTCTCTATTATTAGTGCAATTGGGTTAAGCGCAATCGTTAGTACAATAATTACATTCGTTCAAAATAATAAAAAGAACAATCTGGATTTTGTTACAAAAGAACGAGCAGAATGGCGAAAAAAATTAAAAGAAATATTATCAGAATTAAGTGATAATACTAAAAAAGAGACTGCTATAATCAAATTGAAATCAGAAATAAATCCTTATGGGAAAAATATGGAGTTTAAGCATACTAAACCGTATTATATGAAAGAAGGGCATATTTGGGATTTGCTAGATCGTGGGGATGATGTTGATTTTGATAGGTTAAGATTTTATATTGAGTTGCTATTAAAATTTGATTGGGAACGTTCAAAAAACGAAGTAAGATTTAAACCTACTAAGACTATTAATAGAGTTCTGAATTGCCTTTTATTATTTTTATCTCTTTATTGTACTTATCATATAGTATCTTTTAATATTCAAAGTGGCGGATATAATCTCCTACATGTAATAAATCTTGTAACCTGTATTGTTGCGTATTTGTTAATTTTAATACAGCCACTTATAACAGATACTATTATTTTAAATCCACCTGAAAAAGAAGAGGCACTAGTATGGATATTTATCATATTTTATGCATTTCCGTTTGTTTATATAATATGCAATCTAATCTATATATTTAAATTAAACCCGTCTTTTTACTTTATTAGTGTTATATTAATTTTTGCATATGAAATCTTCTATTTGTATCAACTTTATATTTATGAAGATACTTATGTTAGTGAAATAAAGAGATATTTAAAGCCAAAAAGTAAAAAAGATCAATTAGGAGTTAAGCTTACAAACAGAATAAGAAATAGAGAAGACAAGCTGAAGCGATATAAATATGATGTAACAACTATCAATTCACTAAATAAACGTTTAAAAAAATTAAAAAGAAAGTTAACAACAAAAAATAGACCACAAAAATATATGTGGCATCCTATTTTATTTTGTAGATACAGGAAAAATAGGAAACGAATTATTAAAGAAGTTAAAAAAATAATTGAGGAGCAAACACATGTCTAAAGAACTTTCACCTAAATACAATCCAGCCGAGGTTGAGGCTGGTCGTTACCAAAAATGGCTTGATGCCGATGTTTTCAAGCCTTCAGGCGATCAAAAGGCTAAGCCTTATTCGATCGTGATTCCACCGCCAAACGT
Source organism: uncultured Streptococcus sp. (assembly GCA_905373305.1). GTDB lineage: Bacteria > Bacillota > Bacilli > Lactobacillales > Streptococcaceae > Streptococcus. Next base: position 23,341 of record CAJPSM010000012.1, read on the forward strand.
AACTGGGAAACTTCACCTTGGTCACGCTTGGGATACGACTCTTCAGGATATCATCATCCGTCAAAAACGCATGCAAGGTTTTGATACACTTTGGCTTCCAGGGATGGACCATGCGGGGATTGCGACTCAAGCTAAGGTTGAGGAGCGCTTGCGTGGTGAAGGCATTTCCCGCTATGACCTTGGTCGTGAAAAATTCCTAGATAAAGTCTGGGAATGGAAAGATGAATATGCCACTACTATCAAGGAACAATGGGGCAAGATGGGACTCTCTGTAGACTACTCTCGTGAGCGATTCACCCTTGACGAAGGTTTGTCAAAAGCCGTTCGCAAGGTCTTTGTGGACCTTTACAAAAAAGGCTGGATCTACCGTGGTGAGTTTATCATCAACTGGGACCCAGCAGCTCGCACAGCCCTTTCTGATATCGAAGTTATCCACAAGGACGTGGAAGGTGCCTTCTACCACATGAACTATATGCTAGAAGACGGCTCACGCGCCCTTGAAGTTGCGACAACTCGTCCTGAGACTATGTTTGGGGACGTTGCCGTTGCGGTCAATCCAGAAGACCCACGCTACAAGGACCTGATCGGTAAAAATGTCATCCTTCCAATCGCTAATAAACTCATCCCAATCGTTGGGGATGAACATGCAGATCCTGAGTTTGGTACAGGTGTCGTGAAAATCACGCCTGCCCACGATCCGAATGACTTCTTGGTTGGTCAACGCCATAACTTGCCACAAGTCAACGTCATGAACGACG
>CAJPSM010000013.1 GCA_905373305.1 uncultured Streptococcus sp.
TAATGCCTGGTGATAACGTGACTATCGACGTTGAGTTGATCCACCCAATCGCCGTAGAACAAGGTACTACATTCTCTATCCGTGAGGGTGGACGTACTGTTGGTTCAGGTATGGTTACAGAAATCGAAGCTTAATTCGATTTAGTTCCCAGAAGAACAATTATTTAAGTCAGACACTAAAAGAATCTTGCTTTGCAAGGTTCTTTTTTTGTATTCGAACTGTTTTAGAAGCCCTTCTAGTATAGCGATATGATAGATTTTTTGGTATAATAAAAGTTATGGAAATTGAAAAAACCAATCGCATGAATGCGCTTTTTGAATTTTATGCTGCGCTTTTGACAGACAAACAAATGAACTATATAGAGCTTTATTATGCAGATGATTACAGTCTTGCTGAGATTGCTGAAGAGTTCGGTGTCAGCCGTCAAGCCGTTTATGACAATATCAAGCGGACAGAAAAGATTCTAGAAGATTATGAGATGAAATTGCACATGTACTCGGACTACATTGTTCGCAGTCAGATTTTTGACCAGATCTTGGAGCGTTATCCCAAGGATGACTTTCTGCAGGAGCAGATAGAAATTTTAACAAGCATTGACAATCAGGAGTAATCATGGACAGTCTAGTTATTTATCAAGGATTACCTTGCAAACTATTAGCCGCAGAGGAACCATTTCCTACTCGACTACAGATTATCTCGCCCAATGATATCTCCAAAGCTATGCAAATAGGTTTTAGCTGTTGGGGATATCCAAATGAAATCATGAAAGAAATCACACCCGAGGAACTTGAGTGTTTGCAACATTTCGGACGATTTCCACTGAATTGAGTAAATAGGAGAAAAAAATGGCATTTGAAAGTTTAACAGAACGTTTGCAGAACGTCTTTAAAAATCTACGTAAAAAAGGAAAAATCTCTGAGGCGGATGTTCAAGAAGCAACCAAAGAGATCCGTCTAGCTTTGCTTGAAGCTGACGTTGCTTTGCCTGTTGTAAAGGACTTTATCAAGAAGGTTCGTGAACGTGCAGTCGGACACGAGGTCATTGATACCCTCAATCCTGCTCAACAGATCATCAAAATCGTTGATGAGGAATTGACAGCCATTTTAGGTTCTGATACGGCTGAGATTATCAAGTCACCTAAGATTCCTACCATTATCATGATGGTCGGTTTGCAGGGGGCTGGTAAAACCACCTTTGCGGGTAAGCTGGCTAACAAACTCAAGAAGGAAGAAAATGCACGTCCTTTGATGATTGCAGCGGATATTTATCGTCCAGCCGCCATCGATCAGCTGAAAACACTTGGACAACAGATTGATGTGCCTGTTTTCGCTCTTGGAACAGAAGTACCAGCTGTTGAGATTGTTCGTCAAGGTCTGGAGCAAGCTCAAGCCAATCATAACGACTATGTCTTGATTGATACGGCTGGGCGTTTGCAGATTGATGAGCTCTTGATGAATGAGCTTCGTGATGTTAAGGCCTTGACCCAACCAAACGAAATCCTGCTTGTCATTGATGCAATGATCGGTCAGGAAGCGGCCAATGTCGCCCGTGAGTTTAATGCTCAGTTAGAAGTGACTGGTGTTATCCTTACCAAGATTGATGGGGATACTCGTGGTGGTGCAGCTTTGTCTGTTCGCCATATTACTGGAAAACCTATCAAGTTCACTGGTACGGGTGAAAAGATTACAGATATCGAAACCTTCCACCCAGACCGTATGTCTAGTCGCATCCTTGGCATGGGGGATATGCTAACTCTGATCGAGAAAGCTTCTCAGGAATACGATGAGCAAAAAGCCCTTGAAATAGCTGAGAAGATGCGTGAAAACACCTTTGATTTCAATGATTTCATTGATCAATTGGATCAGGTGCAAAACATGGGGCCTATGGAAGACTTGCTCAAGATGATTCCAGGTATGGCCAACAATCCAGCCCTTCAAAATATGAAGGTGGATGAGCGCCAGATTGCTCGCAAACGTGCCATCGTATCTTCGATGACACCTGAAGAGCGTGAAAATCCTGATTTGTTAAATCCAAGTCGTCGCCGTCGTATCGCTGCAGGTTCTGGAAATACCTTTATCGAAGTCAATAAATTCATCAAGGACTTTAACCAGGCTAAACAGCTCATGCAGGGTGTCATGTCTGGCGACATGAACAAGATGATGAAGCAAATGGGAATCAATCCCAATAACCTCCCTAAAAATACGCCAAATATGGGTGGGATGGATATGTCTGCCCTTGAAGGAATGATGGGGCAAGGTGGTATGCCTGACTTGTCAGCTCTCGGAGGAGCAGGAATGCCAGATATGAGCCAGATGTTTGGCGGAGGACTAAAAGGTAAAATCGGTGAATTTGCCATGAAACAGTCCATGAAACGCATGGCCAACAAAATGAAAAAAGCTAAGAAGAAACGCAAATAAGAAAAAGGAAAGCAGAAGTGCTTTCCTTTTTATATAAAATATGTGCTTTCTATGATTAGGCAATTTTCTTAATCGAAACATTTACTAAATAGAAAGGGTAATCTCAAATCCTTGCATCCATTCGGATTTTACTGTGATTTCGATTTTTAAAGCATCTGCTAATTGTTTGACCAGGTAGAGTCCCATGCCTGTTGATTTTTTCCTTGTATCACCTGAATCACCTGTAAATCCTTTTTCAAAGATATGAGGGAGGTCGCAAGCTTTAACTCCGCACCCATTATCCCTAATAATCAGACTTGTGCGCCTCTTGGATCTTGACATAGAAATCCTGAGTTCTGGCTTATCAGAACTATATTTAAGGGCGTTGGCGAGGATTTGAGAGAGGATAAATTCAAAACTGCGTTGATCGGTGTAGTAGTTTCCCTGTATGTTTTCTAACTTAATCGTAAAATTCTTTTCTTTGAGCAAGGGATCAAAGTTTTCTAAGAGATCCTGAATACACTCTTGGAGGTCAACATCTTCAAATAGAAAATCATTTTTCTCACTTTTCACCCTGTAGTAGAATAGGATCTGTGATACATTTTCTTGGATTTGATGTCTCACATAGTCCAACTTAAAAGCTGTATCCTCAGGCAACTGGTCGCTTTGATTGTCCAAAAGGAGGGAAAGAAGCGATAGAGGGAGTTTAATCTCATGCGCCCATTTTTCAACATAGTCCTCATACTCGGCTAGTAATGAGTTGAGTTTTCCCATTTCAGCTTGCTTTTGATAGAGTGTATCTGCCATTTTTTCAATGCTTTCTTTCTCTGAGGCACTTGATAAATGCAATAATTCCAGCTCAGCATCCGTCTTGGGATTGGCTATGAAAGCTTTATAGGCAGCGGATTTTTTTCTTTCTTTTCTTATAAGTAGGAATGATAGGATGAAAAAGAGCAGAACTGTAGCTAAAAGATAGAGAAGAATGAGGGCTTGAAACATTCTCACATCTGAAAGCCAAAGCAGGACAGCTGTAAATAGGTCAAATGCTAAGAGAACAAGTAACCAAGGCAGATAAGTAGCTAGATATTTTAGATTAGGTTTCATTTGGACTTACCTCTTCTAGCTTGTAACCAATACCTCTGACGGACTTGACTTGAAGGGCAATACCAGCCTGTTTCATCACCTTTTTCAGCCTTGCAATATTTACTTGTAGGGCATTTTCATCGATGAACTCAGTTGTATTCCACAGTTTCATGCTTAGTTCTTCTTTTGTGACGACAGAATCAGTTGCCACTAATAAAGTTTCTAACAATTTCCCTTGATTTTGGGGGAGTAAAATCGAATGTCCGTTGATATAAAGGGTATAGGTATGTCGATCCAGTAGAAAATTATCTTTTTCAAGCAAATTTTGTCTACCTTCATAGCGTTTCAAGATATTTTCTATACGTGCCAAAAATCTTTCTTTCTTGAAAGGCTTTGTTAAGTACTCGTCTGCCCCTAATTTCAGGGCGTAAATCTCATCTTTTAGTTGTTCACGGGAGGTGAGAACCAATATGGGCACAGAGCGTTTTGACTTGAGATTTTTACAAATTTGAAAACCAGTTTCTCCTGGTAAATTCAAATCCAGTATGATTAGATCCGTATCGTATTGCAGCACTTGCTGGCTTGTTTCTTTGAAGTCAGTCAACTTATCAACTTGGTAACCCGCTTTCTCTAACAAGATGGCAATTTCATCTCGAATCAAGGCCTCATCTTCAATAACCAGAATATGCTTCATATCGGTTCCTCCTTTTCTAATTTATGCTACTTTATTCATCTCTTTTGGGTTCCATTAAGGACAACAAATACTTGTTGCTATTTTTCTTTACAATTCTGATATAGATGACTTCAAAGCCAACTAAGAGCAGTACTATCAGCATGGCTGTGATAAATTTCTGCCCCATGGCCATTCTTACACTAGCAGGTACTATTCCTGTGAGGAGGGAGCTCACACCGAAGCTACTACTAATAAGTGCAAGGACTATTGGCAGACCGAAATACCAGTTGATTTGTTTTTCTGACGATTTGCAAAGAGTTTCGTAGTTGGCACCAAGATGGATTAAGGTCTGGTATCGTTTATAGGATTGTCTTTGTCCCATCAAAAACTGAACGCCGATGATTGTATTTGCCACGACAAGGAAGATGATAGCCAGATAGATAGTGATATAGCTGGCAGAGATGATGTAAAACAATTGGCGCCCCATATTTTGTATATAGCTTTCGTAGCCAAGAGAGGTTTGATTTAGCTTTTCATTGGTATCTGAGATAGCTTTCATCAGGCCTTTTTCCTTGACTAGCTCAGGAGCCAAGATACCGCTGACATAGTTCGAATACTGACCATCTGTATAGCTCATAAAGACCTCATCTGGGACTATGAGAGCGACAGAGAGGGTTATTTCACGGTCCGTTACAATCGGTAAAGACTGTACTTCGCCAATCAATTTTACATCATTTCCCATGACTTTGATTTGAGGATTCGTTTTTAGGACAGAGTTGACTAGGTTTTCATCAGGGAGAAAATCTTTCCCCATATACAAGTAGGCTTCCTTGCTAGTTAATTCTAGAGGAGGGAGATTGGCAGCCTTTCTAAGTTCATTGTATTCGGAGAGTGGCATGAGGTGGGAAGTAGTCGACTGTTTAAATTTATGAAGTAAAATTTCCTTGTTCTTGCTATCTTGTTGAGTTTTCAACTCCTTGATGACCTCTTCGAAGGACACGGATTCGTGTTCTTTTGGTTTGCCGACTTTGATTTGCAGAATCTTTGAAAACTGTGATGCTAGTCCAGAAGCTTCAAGCTCTTTTTTAACTGTGTCTATATCAAGATTTTCGTCTGTTTCTTGCTTGCTATCTCTAAAAGTATAATCCAATACGTGGGTTTGATTGCCTGAATTGCCACTTGCAATAGCAACACCTGCTCCAAAGAGGCACAAGGCAGAGAAGATTAAGAGGGAGCAGATGGCCAGTATAGTTGAGCGCTGGATAACTAATTCCTGAATCTGTCTAAAATTATAGGCATGAAGTTTTCGATTGTTTCCAAGCTTGACCAAAAAGTCTATAAATAAACGCATACCAAAGAAGAGTAGGATCGTTCCCAGAGTTCCTAAGAGAACGGTGATGCCCATTGTTATGACATTTTCCCAAGCTCGTCCACTCATACCCATGTAATAGGCTGTTCCTAGAAGCAAAATTCCGAGGACGGAAGCAAGAAGGTACACTCCCTTGGGGAGTACTTTCTTCATACCGGAAGGAGAATAGGATAGCAGGCTTCCGATTTCTTTATTGGCCGTTTTTGCACTTAAAAGAACAAAGACAGCTAATTTTACGGCTAGGAAGCCGATGACTGTATAGAGTAGGGCTGTGGTAGATAGAGAAAATTGATGCTCAATAATCCCTAGTCCCACAATTTTAGCGGTTATTAGGCTAATCAGTTCTGAAATTAAGATGGAAATAGGAAGTCCTATTCCAAGGGCAAGGACACTGTTTCTCAAATCCTCGAGTAGGAGTAGCAAGAACAGTTTGCTTCTCCGCATGCCTAGTGTGAGATAGACACCAAATTCATGTTTTCTCCTTTCCATCTGCATACTACTTGCGAAGTAGACTAGAAAAAAGAGGATAAAGAGGGTTGCCACATAAAGAATGGGAATCATGCTAAAGATTTTATTTACAGCGTCACTCTCTATTTGTTTTAGAAAGATCATTACATCTTGATGGGATAAAGAAAGGATGATGTAAAAGGAGATAATAGAAAGAACCATGGAACTGAAGTACAAGCCATTATTCTTTCGATCCCTCTTGCTATTTCTTGAGACTAATTTAGAAAACATTGCCATCACCTCCAGCCAGTGTAGACATGACCTTTAGTATTCTGTGGTAAAAATCTTCTTGACTTTCCCTTGGATAATCGCGTCGGATTTCATGGAATAGTTTTCCATCTTGGATAAACAAGATGCGGTTGCAAAAGCTGGCTGCAACTGAATCGTGGGTCACCATGAGAATGGTGGTTTCTTCTACTTGATTCATTTCGGATAATTTTTGCATCAAAATGGTTGCATTTTTTGAATCCAAAGCCCCTGTGGGCTCATCCGCAAATACAATCTTAGGGTCTAAAATCAAGGCACGCGCAGCAGCTACCCTTTGCCGTTGACCACCTGATAATTGAGATGGGAACTTGTCCAGAAGTTCAGAAATATCCAGATATTGGGAAAGCAATTCTAACCGAACCTTGCTTTCGTTGGCATCGACCTTGTGCAAAGACAAGGGGAGTAAAATATTTTCTTTGGCTGTCAGATTGTCCAAAAGCTCAAAATTCTGGAAGAGGTAGCCAATTTCCTTGCCACGATAATCAGCTAACTGACTACCTTTTAACTGACCTAAATCCTTTTCTTGCATTTGAATGGAACCGTCAGTTGGCTTGATGATAGTAGCGAGACAGTTAAGAAGGGTTGTTTTCCCAGAACCGCTACTCCCCATAATTCCTAAGAACTCGCCTTTTACAACTTGAAAAGATATGCCGTCCAAGGCTTTGGTGATATTGGGTTCTTTTCCATAATGCTTTTTTAATGCTTCTACTCGTAAAATGGTTTCCATGTGAAACACCTCCATCTTTTGTTACTTTCATTATAGTATGAATCAGAGTAGAATAACACTTACGGATGATGTAAGAAATCTTTGTCGTTGCCTTTTATAGTCAGATTATTGGACTATACTTACTATATTATAGCATGGTTTCAGGGATTTAAAAAGGGGAGTAGAGGGTTGTAGGGGTTCCTAGAACCTTGAAACCATCGAATTTCAAAATTGAAAAGAACGCTTGAAATCAATGATTTCAAGCGTTCTTTTGAATAACTCACTCTATTCCCACTCAACTGTTGCAGGTGGTTTACTTGTAATGTCGTAGACGATACGGTTAACATGATCCACTTCGTTAACGATACGAACAGAGATTTTTTGAAGAACTTCCCAAGGAATTTTCGCAAAGTCAGCTGTCATACCGTCGATAGAAGTGATAGCGCGAATGGCAATGGTGTAGTCATAAGTACGACCATCACCCATAACACCGACTGAACGAACTCCTGTGTTGACAGTGAAGTATTGCCAGATATCACGGTCAAGTCCTGCTTTAGCGATTTCTTCACGAAGGATAGCGTCTGATTCACGGACTGTTTCAAGTTTTTCTTCAGTGATTTCACCCATGATGCGGATAGCAAGTCCTGGTCCTGGGAATGGTTGGCGCCATACGATGTGGTCTGGCATACCAAGCTCTGTACCGAGAGCACGAACTTCATCCTTATAAAGAGTATTGAGTGGCTCGATGAGTTCAAACTGCATATCTTCTGGAAGACCACCCACGTTGTGGTGTGACTTGATGGTTTGAGCTGTATCAGTTCCAGACTCAATCACGTCAGTATAAAGTGTTCCTTGGGCAAGGAATTTCACATCTTTGAGCTTGCTTGCTTCGTCATCAAAGACATAAACAAACTCGTTTCCGATGATTTTCCGTTTTTGTTCAGGATCAGAAACACCTGCAAGTTTATCAAGGAAGCGTTTTGCAGCGTCTGCTTTGACGATATTCAAACCAAACTTACCACCAAGCATGTCCATAACTTGGTCAGCCTCTCCCTTACGGAGAAGACCGTGGTCTACAAAGATACAGATTAATTGATCACCGATCGCTTTTTGGAGAAGAACTCCAACGACAGAAGAGTCAACACCACCTGATAGACCGAGAAGAACACGTTTGTCCCCAACTTTTTCACGGATTTGTTTGATTTGCATCTCGATAAAGTTGTCCATAGTCCAGTCGCCTTTGGCACCACAGATATTCAATGCAAAGTTACGAAGGATATCATAGCCATGAACTGAATGACGAACTTCAGGGTGGAATTGGATACCGTAGATATGTTTGTCTGGATTTTCAATAGCAGCGTAAGGACAGTCAGCAGAAGTTCCAGTGCGAACAAAGTTAGCAGGAATCTCAGTAACAGCATCACCGTGGCTCATCAAAACAATCTGTTCTTCTGGTGTTCCTTCAAAGAGGGGAGAAGAGGTATGAGTAAGTGGCGATTGACCGTACTCGCGGTTTCCAGCATCACCCGCAGGGACAACTTTTCCTCCAAGTTTGTGGGTAAGAAGTTGCATACCGTAGCAGATTCCCAAAATTGGGATCCCAAGTTCAAAAATTTCTGGGTCAATATCAAACGAACCCTCTTCATAAACAGAGTTTGGTCCACCTGAGAGAATGATCCCTACAGGTTTAATGGCACGAACCTCTGCAGCTGAAATTTTATGGCTTTTTAGCTCTGAAAAAACACCAATTTCACGAATACGGCGTGAAATCAGCTGGTTGTATTGGCTACCATAGTCCAGCACGATGATTTTTTCGACATCTTGCAAATCAGTTGAAATGTTGCTCATCTTTTTCCTTTCTCAAAAGAAATATCTTTTTCAATATTCTATCACAAATAGGGGCGAATTACCAACTAAACAAGGCAAAGTTTGACTTTTTCTAATTAAATACGGTACAATAGAGAAAATATAGAAAAGAAGTGAAAAGCATGTTACCAGCTTATATGAAAATACATGACCAGATAAAAAAAGATATAGATGAGCATCGTTGGAAAATCGGAGAAAGACTTCCGAGTGAACGAGACTTGGCTGACCAGTTTCAGGTTAGTCGGATGACCTTGCGACAAGCCATTTCTCTCTTGGTTGAGGAAGGTGTTTTAGAGCGTCGTGTAGGAAGTGGGACTTTTGTCTCTAGCACTCGTGTCCAAGAAAAAATGCGGGGAACGACTAGTTTTACGGAGATTGTCAAATCTCAGGGGAAAGTACCTTCTAGCCAACTCATTTCTTACAGAAGAACCATTCCAAATGAGCAAGAGGTCGCAAAGCTGGGGATTACTCCAACAGAGAATATTATCCGCATGGAGCGGGTACGTTATGCTGACCAAGTACCGCTAGTCTATGAAGTAGCATCTATTCCTGAGAAATTTATTAAGAACTTCAAAAAAGAAGAAGTAACTAGTCACTTCTTTCAAACCTTGCAGGAACATGGTTACCGGATTGGCAAATCCCAACAGACCATTTATGCGAGGTTAGCGAAGGAAAAAATTGCTCGTTACCTAGAAATCGAAGAAGGACATGCGATTCTGGCCTTGACTCAGGTTTCCTATCTCGATGATGGGACGGCTTTTGAATATGTTAAGAGTCAGTATGTGGGTGAACGTTTTGAATTTTATCTTGAAAATAACTAGTCTTCTAAGACTAGTTTTTTCTTTTAGAAAAGATTAGAATTGTCAAAACAATCTGTCTAGACTTGATTTTATCCATTATTTACTATAAAATGGGAAGGAAAAACGTCAAACTTTTATATTGCAAATAGGAGAAAAAATGACAAAAACATTAAAACGTCCTGAGGTTTTATCACCTGCAGGAACTTTAGAGAAGCTGAAAGTAGCTGTTCAATATGGTGCGGACGCAGTCTTCATCGGTGGACAGGCCTATGGTCTTCGTAGCCGTGCAGGAAACTTCACCTTTGAACAGATGGAAGAAGGAGTCCAGTTTGCTGCTAAGTACGGTGCAAAGGTCTATGTGGCTGCTAACATGGTTATGCACGAAGGAAATGAAGCTGGTGCTGGAGAATGGTTCCGTAAGTTGCGCGACATCGGGATTGCCGCAGTTATCGTGTCAGATCCGGCCTTGATTATGATTGCAGCAACAGAAGCACCAGGTCTTGAAATCCACCTTTCAACCCAAGCCAGTGCGACCAACTATGAAACTCTTGAGTTCTGGAAAGAACTTGGTCTAACTCGTGTGGTTTTGGCTCGTGAAGTTTCAATGGAAGAATTGGCAGAGATTCGCAAACGTACAGATGTCGAGATTGAAGCATTTGTCCATGGGGCCATGTGTATTTCTTACTCAGGTCGTTGTACGCTTTCAAACCACATGAGTATGCGTGATGCTAACCGTGGTGGTTGTTCTCAATCTTGCCGTTGGAAATACGACCTCTACGACATGCCATTCGGCCAAGAACGTAAGAGCCTTAAAGGTGAAATCCCAGAAGAATTTTCGATGTCTGCCGTAGATATGTCTATGATTGACCATATCCCAGATATGATTGAAAATGGTGTAGACAGTCTTAAGATCGAAGGTCGTATGAAGTCTATTCACTATGTTTCAACAGTAACAAACTGCTACAAGGCGGCTGTGGATGCTTATCTCGAAAGTCCTGAAAAGTTTGAGGCCATCAAACAGGACTTGGTGGACGAGATGTGGAAGGTTGCCCAGCGTGAATTGGCAACTGGATTCTACTATGGTACACCGTCTGAGAATGAGCAGTTATTTGGTGCTCGCCGTAAGATTCCTGAGTACAAGTTTGTCGCTGAAGTGGTTGCGTATGATGATGCGACTCAAACGGCAACCATTCGTCAACGGAATGTCATCAACGAAGGCGATCAAGTCGAGTTTTATGGACCAGGTTTCCGTCATTTTGAGACTTATATCGAAGACCTTCATGATGCCAAGGGCAATAAAATCGACCGTGCTCCAAATCCAATGGAACTTTTGACCATTAAGGTTCCACAACCTGTTCAAGCAGGGGACATGGTCCGCGCTCTCAAGGAAGGTCTTATCAATCTCTATAAGGAAGATGGAACCAGCGTCACAGTTCGTGCCTAGAAAAGGAAAAGTGAATGAATCAAGCACAAGGTTTGTTAGTTGATGATGAAGGCAGATGCGTTCATTATCATGGCGAAAAGGACATCGTTTCTCTTCAGTGCTATGAGTGTAAAAAATATTATGCTTGTTATCAGTGCCACAATGCTATGGAGATGCATGTGTTTTCGCCCTATCCCTTGGCGCTTTCTGAGGATCAACCGATTTTATGTGGGGTTTGTAAGAGGACAATGACTTTCCAAGAATACCAAAAACAAATGGCTTGTCCTTACTGCAGTGCCCCATTTAATCCAGATTGTAAACAACACTATTCCTACTATTTTAAATAAACTGAAAAATACAAGTTTCAAACTTGTATTTTTCAGTTTATTTCAGAAAATATAGTAAAATCAAGAAAAACTCGCAATCTAAAATGGAAAAACTTTCTATAGAATGGGGTAAAAACAGCAAAAATAGAAATAAATCATATGAAACGCTTTCAACGTAAGTAAAAAGTTGACAAATCAAAATTTTAGGACTAAACTAAGTAAGTAAATTTTAAATAAAAGGAGAATTCATCATGAATTTAACATTTTTCGGTCTTTGTCTTGCCTGTATGGGTGTATCTCTTGCAGAAGGTATGTTGATGAACGGTTTGTTCAAATCAGCAGCTCGCCAACCAGACATCATCCCACAATTGCGTAGTTTGATGATCATGGGGATTGCCTTTATCGAAGGAACATTCTTTGTAACCTTGGCGATGTCATTTGTCATTAAATAGACAACTCTATTTAGAAATGGAGGTGTCAAACCATGGAAGAAAGTTTGAATCCAACCGTTAATATTGGACCAATATCCTTTGATTTGACCCTGCTTGCCATGTCTCTTGTAACTGTTTTGATGGTTTTTGCCTTTGTCTACTGGGCAAGTCGTAAAATGACCATCCGTCCAAAGGGCAAACAAAATGCTCTTGAGATGATTTACGACTTTGTGATTGGTTTTACCAAACCAAACATTGGAGAATCATACATCAAGGATTATTCCTTATTTCTGTTTTCTCTATTTCTGTTTATCTTGGTTGCCAATAATATCGGCTTAATGGCAAAAGTACAAACAACAAACGGTTATAACTTGTGGACTTCTCCAACAGCCAACCTTGGATACGATTTATCCCTATCATTCTTGATCACTTTGATCGCCCATGTAGAAGGAGTTCGTCGTAGAGGCGTTAAAGAATATTTGAGAGCATTTGTTACACCTGGCTTTATGACTCCGATGAACATTTTAGAAGAGTTCACCAATTTTGCTTCCTTGGCGATTCGGATCTACGGAAATATTTTTGCCGGTGAGGTCTTAGCTGGATTGCTATTAGCCTTGTCACAAAATGCTTTGTATTGGTATCCTTTTGCCTTTATCGCAAACATGTTATGGACAGCCTTTTCAATTTTCATTTCATGTATTCAGGCTTATGTATTTACCATGTTGTCATCTATGTACATTGGTAAAAAAATAAATGAAGGGGAAGAGTAAGTAGAGGAGGATTAGAAGATGGATTTAACTATTAGTACCATTATCGGTGACTTTATTCTTATCGCTGGTTCCTTCCTTTTATTAATCTTTTTAGTGAAAAAATATGCTTGGGGAAATATTTCCAGCATCTTGGATGAACGTGCTGAAAAGATTTCTTCAGATATTGATGGTGCCGAGGAAGCCCGTAAAAAGGCTGAGGAACTAGCTAACCAACGTGAAGCTGAGTTAGCAGGTAGCCGTACCGAAGCTAAAACGATTATCGAGAATGCAAAGGGAACTGCTGAGAAAAGTAAAGCCGATATTTTAGCCGAAGCTAAACTTGAAGCAGGGCGCTTAAAAGAAAAAGCCAACCAAGAAATTGCGCAAAATAAAGCTGAAGCTTTACAAAGTGTTAAGGGCGAGGTGGCAGATTTGACGATTAGTCTCGCTGGTAAAATCATCTCAAAAAACCTTGACAGTCATGCTCATAAGGAACTCATTGATCAGTATATCGATCAGCTAGGAGAAGCCTAATGGACAAGAAAACAGCAAAGGTAATTGAAAAGTACAGCATGCCTTTTGTCCAATTAGTGATTGAAAAAGGAGAAGAGGACCGGATTTTTTCAGACTTGGATCAAATCAAGCAAGTCGCAGAAGAAACGGGTTTACCTTCTTTTTTAGCTCAGGTAGCAGTTGATGAGTCTGATAAGGAAAATACAGTTGGTTTTTTTCAAGACTCTGTCTCACCTTTAATGCAAAACTTTATTCAGGTTCTGATTTACAATCACAGAGCAAATCTATTTTATGATATCATTGTTGATTGTTTGAATCGTCTTGAAAGAGAAACCAATCATTTTGTAGTAACGATTTCTTCAGCTCATCCTTTAACGGATGAACAGAAGGAACGTTTGCTTCCCTTGATAGAGAAAAAAATGTCTCTGAAAGTACGGAGTATCAAAGAACAAATTGATGAAGGACTCATTGGTGGTTTTGTCATTTTTGCTAATCACAAGACAATTGATGTGAGTATAAAACAACAACTTCGAGTTGTTAAAGAAAATTTGAAATAGAAAGTGGTGTTCTTTTGGCAATTAACGCACAAGAAATCAGCGCTTTAATTAAGCAACAAATTGAAAATTTCAAACCTAATTTTGATGTGTCTGAAACAGGTGTTGTAACCTATATCGGGGACGGAATTGCGCGTGCTCACGGTCTTGAAAATGCCATGAGTGGAGAGTTGTTGATCTTTGAAAACGGCTCTTATGGTATGGCGCAAAACTTGGAGTCTACAGACGTTGGGATTATCATCCTTGGAGACTTTACAGATATTCGTGAAGGTGATACTATTCGCCGTACAGGTAAAATTATGGAAGTTCCTGTGGGGGATAGCCTGATCGGACGTGTTGTCGACCCACTTGGTCGTCCAGTTGATGGTCTTGGTGACATCCATACTGACAAGACTCGTCCAGTAGAAGCGCCAGCTCCTGGCGTTATGCAACGTAAGTCTGTATCAGAACCATTACAAACAGGTTTGAAAGCTATTGACGCCCTTGTTCCGATTGGTCGTGGTCAACGTGAGTTGATTATCGGTGACCGTCAGACAGGGAAAACAACTATTGCGATTGATACAATCTTGAACCAAAAAGGTCAAGATATGATCTGTATCTACGTAGCAATTGGACAAAAAGAATCAACAGTCCGTACACAAGTAGAAACACTTCGTCAGTACGGTGCCTTGGACTACACAATCGTTGTGACAGCCTCTGCTTCACAACCATCTCCATTGCTCTTCCTAGCTCCTTATGCTGGTGTAGCTATGGCAGAAGAGTTTATGTACCAAGGGAAGCATGTTTTGATCGTTTATGATGATCTTTCAAAACAAGCGGTCGCTTATCGTGAGCTTTCCCTCTTGCTTCGTCGTCCACCAGGTCGTGAAGCCTTCCCAGGGGATGTTTTCTACCTTCACAGCCGTTTACTTGAGCGCTCAGCTAAAGTTTCTGATGAACTTGGTGGTGGATCTATTACAGCCCTACCATTTATCGAGACACAAGCGGGAGATATCTCTGCCTATATCGCAACCAACGTGATCTCTATCACTGACGGACAAATCTTCCTTGGTGATGGTCTCTTCAATGCAGGTATTCGTCCAGCCATTGATGCGGGTTCATCTGTATCCCGTGTAGGCGGTTCGGCACAGATTAAAGCTATGAAGAAAGTAGCTGGTACACTCCGTATCGACCTTGCTTCATACCGTGAGTTGGAAGCTTTCACTAAGTTTGGTTCTGACTTGGATGCAGCAACACAGGCTAAGTTAAACCGTGGACGTCGTACTGTGGAAGTATTGAAACAACCTGTCCATAAACCACTACCTGTTGAGAAACAAGTAACTATTCTCTATGCTTTGACACATGGTTTCTTGGATACGATTCCAGTAGATGACATTGTTCGTTTTGAGGAAGAGTTCCATACTTTCTTTGATGCTCATTATCCAGAGATTTTGGAAACCATTCGTGAAACAAAAGACTTGCCAGAAGAAGCAGTCTTGGATGCTGCGATTACAGAGTTTCTCAATCAATCCAGCTTCCAATAAGAATAGAGGTGTCAGATGGCAGTATCTCTAAATGATATTAAAACAAAAATCGCCTCAACCAAAAATACGAGTCAAATCACTAATGCCATGCAAATGGTATCGGCTGCCAAGTTAGGTCGCTCTGAAGAAGCAGCGCGCAACTTTCAAGTTTACGCTCAGAAGGTCCGTAAGCTTTTGACGGATATTCTGCATGGTAACGGATCTGGTGGTTCAACCAATCCGATGCTCATCAGTCGCCCAGTTAAGAAAACAGGCTATATCGTTATCACTTCAGACCGTGGCTTGGTTGGAGGTTATAATGCTTCCATCCTTAAAGCCGTTATGGAGTTGAAAGAAGAATACCATCCAGATGGTAAAGATTTTGAGATAATCTGTATCGGTGGTATGGGAGCTGATTTCTTTAAGGCTCGAGGTATTCAGCCAATCTATGAACTACGTGGCTTGGCAGATCAGCCTAGTTTTGATGAAGTTCGTAAAATTATTTCAAAAACGATTGAGATGTACCAAAACGAACTTTTTGATGAATTATACGTCTGCTACAACCATCATGTCAATACTCTCACAAGTCAAATGCGTGTGGAACAAATGCTTCCGATTGTTGACTTGGATCCAAATGAAGCGGATGAAGAGTATAGCTTGACCTTTGAGTTGGAAACGAGCCGTGATGAGATTCTAGAGCAGTTGTTGCCACAGTATGCTGAAAGTATGATTTACGGGGCTATTATCGATGCCAAGACAGCTGAAAATGCTGCAGGTATGACAGCCATGCAAACGGCGACCGATAATGCCAAAAAGGTCATCAATGATTTGACAATCCAGTATAACCGTGCTAGACAGGCGGCGATTACACAAGAAATTACAGAAATCGTAGCGGGGGCTAGTGCCTTAGAATAAGGCTTTGCCTCCCTCGTATTAAAATGAACTTATACTCAATGAAAATCAAAGAGCAAACTAGGAAGCTAGCCGCAGGCTGTACTTGAGTACGGCAAGGCGACGCTGACGTGGTTTGAATTTGATTTTCGAAGAGTATTAGGACCTAGTTGAACTAGGAACCGACAGTATCTTATATAGAATAGGAGAAGGAGATGAGTTCAGGTAAAATTGCTCAGGTTATCGGCCCCGTTGTAGACGTCTTGTTTGCAGCAGGGGAAACACTTCCTGAGATTAATAATGCACTTGTCGTCTACAAAAATGACGAAAGAAAAACAAAAATCGTCCTTGAAGTAGCCTTGGAGTTGGGTGATGGTATGGTCCGTACGATCGCCATGGAATCAACAGATGGTTTGACTCGTGGAATGGAAGTTTTGGACACAGGCCGTCCAATCTCCGTGCCAGTGGGTAAAGAAACTTTGGGACGTGTCTTCAACGTTTTGGGAGATACTATTGACTTGGATGCTCCTTTCGCTGAAGACGCTGAGCGTCAGCCAATTCATAAAAAAGCTCCAACTTTTGATGAGTTGTCTACCTCTTCTGAAATTCTCGAAACTGGGATTAAGGTTATCGACCTTCTTGCCCCTTACCTTAAAGGGGGTAAAGTTGGACTTTTCGGTGGTGCCGGAGTTGGTAAAACTGTCTTGATCCAAGAATTGATTCACAACATTGCCCAAGAACACGGTGGTATTTCAGTATTTACCGGTGTTGGAGAACGTACTCGTGAGGGGAACGACCTTTACTGGGAAATGAAAGAATCAGGCGTTATCGAGAAAACAGCCATGGTATTTGGTCAGATGAATGAACCACCGGGAGCACGTATGCGTGTTGCCCTTACTGGTTTGACAATCGCCGAATACTTCCGTGATGTAGAAGGCCAAGATGTGCTTCTTTTCATTGACAATATCTTCCGTTTCACTCAGGCTGGTTCAGAAGTATCTGCCCTTTTGGGGCGTATGCCTTCAGCCGTTGGTTACCAACCAACACTTGCTACGGAAATGGGTCAATTGCAAGAGCGTATCACATCAACTAAGAAAGGTTCTGTAACCTCTATCCAGGCTATCTATGTGCCAGCGGATGACTATACTGACCCAGCGCCAGCAACAGCCTTCGCTCACTTGGATTCAACAACAAACTTGGAACGTAAGTTGGTACAGTTGGGTATCTACCCAGCCGTTGACCCATTGGCTTCAAGCTCTCGTGCCTTGGCGCCTGAGATTGTTGGAGAGGAGCACTATGCAGTTGCTGCTGAAGTCAAGCGTGTCCTTCAACGTTACCATGAATTGCAAGATATCATTGCCATCCTTGGTATGGATGAACTTTCTGATGAAGAAAAGACCTTGGTTGCCCGTGCCCGTCGTATCCAGTTCTTCTTGTCACAAAACTTCAACGTTGCAGAGCAATTTACTGGCCAACCTGGTTCTTATGTACCAGTAGCAGAAACAGTTCGTGGTTTCAAGGAAATCCTTGATGGTAAACATGACCACTTGCCAGAAGATGCCTTCCGTGGTGTCGGTTCAATCGAAGACGTCATTGCTAAGGCAGAGAAAATGGGATTTTAAGAGGTGATCTATGGCTCAGTTAACTGTCCAGATCGTGACACCAGATGGCCTCGTCTATGATCACCATGCCAGCTTTGTATCGGTACGAACTCTGGATGGTGAGATGGGGATCTTGCCACGACATGAAAATATGATTGCGGTTTTAGCGGTTGATGAAGTAAAGGTAAAACGAATCGATGATGATACTCATGTGAACTGGATTGCAGTGAACGGAGGGATTATCGAGATTGCTAATGATATCATTACCATTGTAGCAGACTCAGCAGAACGCGCTCGTGATATCGATATCAGTCGTGCAGAACGTGCGAAACTTCGCGCTGAACGTGAAATCGAAGAAGCTCAAGACAAGCACTTAATCGACCAAGAACGACGCGCTAAGATTGCTCTTCAACGTGCCATTAACCGTATCAATGTCGGAAATAAACTATAATCAAAAAATGAACTTGAAACTCAAGTTCATTTTTTAATGTGGGAAGTTGATGCAAACTGCTTCAGGAACATGGAAGTCGTTAGAAAGCTCCGCAAGACGGCCAGTTTCAGGATTACGCTTAAAGACGGTTGCGTTATCAGAATCTTGATGAACAGCAATGAGAAACTCTTGATCAGGAGTTAGGTCGAAATCACGTGGTGTTTTACCGTGACTTGGAACAATCTCTAATAATTCCAAGCTACCATCAGCGAGGATTGTATAGACTACAATGGAATCATGACCTCGGTTGGATGCATAGAGGTATTTACCATCTTTTGAAAGACGAATGGCAGCAGTAGCATTGAAGCCCTTGTATCCATCTGGTAAGGTTGAAATGACTTGCATGCGTTCAAATTCACCAACACCATCATAAATCAAGACCTCAATAGTGCTATTAAGTTCGCAGATGAGATAGGCAATCTTATAGTGGTGGTGGAAAACGATGTGGCGAGCACCTGCTCCAGCTTGGCTGTAATAAGTGTGGAGCTTACTTAGTTTTCCTTCTGGGCTAACATCGTAGGTCGTCACCTCATCCGTACCTAGGTCACATGTGACGAGATACTGGTCAGGTGTTAGACCCGTAAAGTGTACATGTGGAGAAGTTTGGTTTTCATGAGGACCTTGTCCGCTATGCTGCTCCAGATCCGTTTGGATGAGGCTACCATCAGCTTGACGCTTATAAACTAGAACTTGTCCCTTATGATAATTGGCTCCGTAAACGAGACTACGCTTTTCATCCACTGCCACATAACAATGGGGAGCGCCTTTTTCAACTACATGATTCAATAAAGTGCCATCGGTCTTGTATGCAGCGATGCCACCTAAGCCATCCTTACTCCCTACGCTGTATAAGTGTTGCTGTTGGTCAAAGGCAAGGTAGGTCGGACTTGGTTCAGTAGCAAAAAGCTCAAGATTTGCAAGCCGGCCTGTTTCTGTATCAAAATCTGCCTTGTATATCCCTTTAGATAAGCGACGAGTATAAGTTCCAAAATAAACAGTTTCTTTCATGTCCATACCTCTTAATAAAGATAAGTTCATTATACCACAAAATAACTACCATGATGCATCAGTCTTATCTATGTAAGCACTTTAATAAGAGTTATTTTAGATTAAAAATGGTATAATGAGAGAATGAAAGAAAGGATGTATTTATGGAACATAAAGAGAAACATTTTAGCCTATCTTGGTTTTTTAAGTGGTTTTTAGATAACAAAGCTATCACCGTATTTTTAGTAACCTTGTTACTGGGGCTAAACATTTTCATTCTAAGTAAGATTAGTTTTATATTTTTACCCGTTTTAGACTTTCTTGAGGTTGTCATGTTGCCAGTTATTTTATCTGGTTTACTTTATTACCTCCTCAATCCGATTGTTGACTGGATGGAGAAGCACAAGATCAATCGTGTTCTTGCTATCAGTATTGTTTTTGTAATTATTGGACTTTTTATCATTTGGGGGCTGGCAGTCGCTATTCCAAATCTCCAACGACAAGTCTTAAATTTTGCGAAGAATGTGCCGACATACCTTGAAGATGCTGATAAGGTGATCAATGACCTTGTAACCAAACGCTTGCCAGATGATTTCAAACCGCAGTTGGAACAAGTTCTTGCCAATGTTTCTAGTGAGGCGACGATGTGGGCCAGCAAAATCTCTTCTCAAGCAGTTAACTGGGTCAGCGCCTTTATCAGTGGCGTTTCTCAGGTCATTGTGGCGATTATCATTGTTCCATTCATGCTCTTTTATCTTTTGAGAGATGGGAAAGGCTTGCGGGATTACCTCACTAAATTCATCCCAAACAAGTTAAAAGAACCTGTCGGACAAGTTTTGTCAGATGTTAATAAACAGTTGTCAAACTACGTTAGAGGACAGGTTACAGTTGCTATTATCGTGGCAATTATGTTTATTATCTTCTTTAAGATTATTGGTCTCAGGTATGCTGTGACTCTGGGTATCACGGCTGGTATCCTCAATCTAGTGCCTTACCTAGGTAGTTTTCTAGCGATGTTGCCTGCTCTGGTTTTGGGCTTGATTGCAGGACCTGTTATGCTTTTAAAAGTCGTCATTGTCTTTATCGTGGAACAAACGATTGAAGGACGCTTTGTTTCACCTCTCATTTTAGGTAGTCAGCTCAATATTCATCCCATCAATGTCCTCTTTGTTCTCCTGACTTCAGGATCTATGTTTGGTATTTGGGGTGTCTTACTGGGAATCCCTGTCTATGCCTCCGCTAAGGTGGTTATTTCTGCTATCTTTAACTGGTACAAAAAGGTCAGTGGTTTGTATGAAGAAGAAGGGGAG
The DNA here is from genome assembly GCA_905373305.1 of uncultured Streptococcus sp. Classification (GTDB taxonomy): domain Bacteria; phylum Bacillota; class Bacilli; order Lactobacillales; family Streptococcaceae; genus Streptococcus. The sequence goes on from CAJPSM010000013.1 coordinate 20,445, forward strand.
GAAATCAAGAGTGAACAATAGTCAACGCATGCTCCAGGCTTTGGATAACCAAGATATAACCAAAGCAGATCAGTATTTTCACAAAGCCCTCGAAACAGATTCAAGTGAGGTTCTCTACGAACTAGCAAATTATCTAGAGGGAATTGGCTTTTATCCTCAAGCAACAGAAATTTACCAAAAAATCGTTACAGAATTTCCAGAAGTGAATCTGAACCTAGCAACCATTGCGAGCGAGGATGGAAATGTTGAGGAAGCCTTTGCCTATCTGGAGGAAATCACACCTGAAAGTGACTGGTATGTATCGGCTTTGGCTTTGAAGGCCGATCTCTATCAGTTGGAAGGATTGACAGATGTAGCGCGTGAAAAGTTACTGGAAGCTTTAAACTACTCAGATGATCCCTTATTAGTTTTTGGTTTAGCTGAGTTGGATAGCGAGTTAGGAAACTATCAGGAAGCCATTCAAGGCTACGCTCAGTTGGACAATCGCTCCATCTATGAACAAACGGGCATATCAACCTACCAACGAATTGGCTATGCTTATGCCCAGTTAGGCAAGTTTGAAGCTGCAACGGAATTCTTAGAAAAAGCTTTAGAACTAGAATACGATGACCAAACTGCCTTTGAACTGGCCAGTCTTTACTTTGACCAAGAAGAGTATCAAAAATCCGTTCTTTACTTTAAGCAGATTGATACTATTTCGCCAGATTTTGAAGGATACGAGTATGCTTATAGTCAAGCATTGCACAAGGAACATCAGGTGGAAGAGGCCCTTCGTATCGCTAAACAAGGTTTGGAGAAAAATTCATTTGAAACTCGGCTCTTACTAGCTGCCTCCCAGTTCTCGTATGAATTGCATGATGCTAGTGGTGCAGAGCAGTTTCTCCTTACTGCCAAAGAAGATGCAGAAGACCTTGAGGAAATTTTCCTTCGACTCGCAACCATTTATATGGAGCAAGAGCGGTATGAGGATATTATCGCTCTTCAAAGTCAAGAACCTGAGAACCTTCTTACCAAGTGGATGATTGCCCGTTCTTACCAGGAAATCGAGGATTTAGATAGGGCTTATGAACTCTATCAAGAACTGTCGTCTGACCTTAAGGATAATCCAGAGTTTCTGGAGCAATATACTTATCTCTTACGTGAATTGGGTTATTTTGAAAATGCCAAAGTACAAGCCGAAGCATATTTAAAACTGATTCCAGATGATGTTCAGATGCAAGAACTCCTAGAAACACTTTAAAAATATTCTATAAAGCGAAACTGTATCTATTCATTTTGATGGATACGGTTTTTATTTTTAAAAAGAAATGGAATTTTTTTACAAAAAACTCTTGATAAATTGTTTATTTATGCTATAATAGGAACAATTATTTTTAGGAGGTGCAGTATGTCTTATATGTTTGAGATTTTACCAAGTTTATTGAACGGTGCAAGTATGACTCTCCAAGTCTTTGCTCTGGTCTTAATCTTTTCTATTCCTTTAGGGATTGTCATTGCCTTTGCTTTACAAGTCCACTGGAAACCCCTCCATTATCTGATTAATCTCTATATATGGGTGATGCGAGGAACTCCCTTGCTCTTGCAATTAATCTTTATCTACTATGTGCTCCCTAGCATTGGCATTCGTTTGGATCGCCTTCCTGCGGCTGTTATCGCCTTTGTGCTCAACTATGCTGCCTACTTTGCAGAAATCTTTCGTGGCGGAATTGAAACTATACCACGAGGACAGTACGAAGCTGCAAAAGTGTTAAAATTTAGCCCCTTTGATACAGTTCGTTATATCATTCTTCCTCAGGTGACAAAGATTGTCTTACCAAGTGTCTTTAACGAAATTATGAGTTTGGTAAAGGATACTTCTCTGGTCTATGCCCTTGGGATTTCAGATTTGATTTTAGCTAGTCGGACAGCAGCCAATCGAGATGCCAGTCTGATTCCTATGTTTTTAGCTGGAGCAATCTATTTGATTATGATTGGTCTTGTAACCATTGTAGCGAAGAAACTTGAGAAGAATTACAGTTATTACAGATAGGAGGATTGCTATGTTAGAATTACGAAACATCAATAAAGCCTTTGGTGGCAAACAAATCTTAACCAATTTCAGTCTATCTATTCCTGAAAAGCAAATCCTCGCAATCGTAGGTCCATCAGGAGGCGGAAAAACCACTTTATTGCGTATGTTGGCTGGCCTGGAAACCATTGATTCTGGAGAAATCTACTATAATGGTGAATCTCTAGCTATAGACGAACTAGAAAAGCGTAATCTACTAGGATTTGTTTTCCAAGATTTTCAACTCTTTCCACATTTGTCAGTTCTCGAAAACTTAACCTTATCGCCCATAAAAACGATGAACATGGATAAGGAAGCTGCTGAGAAGAAGGCGCGCGGTTTGTTAGAACAACTTGGGCTAGCTGGACATGCTGATGCTTATCCTTTCTCACTATCTGGTGGACAAAAGCAGCGTGTCGCCTTAGCGCGTGCCATGATGATAAACCCAGAAGTTATCGGATATGATGAACCTACATCAGCTTTAGACCCTGAGTTACGATTAGAGGTAGAAAAACTCGTCCTTCAAAATAAAGAGCGTGGCATGACGCAGATTGTTGTGACCCACGATCTTCAGTTTGCGGAAAACATTGCTGATCAGATCCTTAAGGTTAATCCAAAGTAGGAGTAGGAGGTGCCTATGAAGAGAAAGAAAATTGCCCTTGTACTTGCACTGTTCTTTAGCTTCTTCCTGACGGCTTGTACTCAGAAGGCAAGTGATCCGAATCAGGATAATTGGTCCAAATATCAAAAGCAGGGGAGCATTACCATTGGATTTGACAATACCTTTGTTCCCATGGGATTTGAGGAAAAGAATGGCCAGTATGCAGGTTTTGATATAGACCTTTCCCAAGCTGTTTCAGAGAAGCTAGGAATTCAGGTGAACTTTCAACCCATCGACTGGGATATGAAAGAAACGGAACTACAAAATGGTACCATTGATGCCATCTGGAATGGCTATACAGCTACAGATGAACGGAAAGAGAAGGTTGCTTTTACAATTCCTTATATGGAAAATCAGCAAGTTTTAGTTTCTAAAAAATCTCAGAACATCCAGTCAGTTCAAGATATGAATAACAAGGTTTTGGGAGCTCAGGCAGGATCTTCTGGCTATTTGGATTTTGAAGGACAACCAGAATTACTCAAGAATCGAGTGAAAGACCAGAAGGCCAATCAATACCAAAGTTTCAATGAAGCCTTGATTGATTTGAAAAATGATCGGATTGATGCCTTGTTGATTGACCGTGTTTATGCCAATTACTACCTCCAGTCTGAAGGGATATTGAATGACTACAATGTCTTTTCAGCTGGATTTGAAAGTGAAGCTTTTGCAGTCGGTGTCAGACCTGCTGATAAAACTTTGCTAGATGCTTTGAACCAAGCCTTTGTTGCACTATACAAAGAAGGAAAGTTCCAGGAAATCAGTCAAAAATGGTTTGGGGAAGATGTAGCAACCAGTCAAGTTAAAAATCAAGAATAAGAAAAAGAGATTGAGTGAACTGAACTGCACCCCAAAAGTTAGACAGAAAAAATCTAACTTTTGGGGTGTTTTTAT
>CAJPSM010000014.1 GCA_905373305.1 uncultured Streptococcus sp.
ATTTTTCAAGATTTCAGCCTTGATTTCATCAGAAACACCCTGACCTTCCTCTTCTATTTTTTTAATCGCCTCAACAACATGCCCGAGATCAACTGTCGCCTCTGTTACTGTCTTAACAGGTTCGTTTTGTTCATTGATTTCTTTCGGAACACCTTTTACGGCTTGTTGATTGGCCTTAATCACAGTCGTCTCACTAATCGCCTCAATATCAACCTGAGCTGGTTTTTTCCCAAATAAGCCTAAAAAACCTTTCTTCTCTTTGGACACGACCTTGATGTGAGTCTTCATTCTCGGAATACCTAACTCTTTCAATCCTTTCTGGATTGCTTCTTCAACAGTTGAACCTGTAAATAATACCATTATCAGATTCCTCCTTATTATTTCGTTTTCTGAGCCTTTTTCTTGGCTTTTCTTTTTCTATTTTCCAAATCTTTTTTAGCTTGTACTTCCGCCTCACGCGCTGCAATAATCTTAAAAGGATTATTTAAGAAGTAAGTTTGCAAAACTTGATAAGCATTGGATACTGCCCAGTACAAGGCCACGCCACTAGGTGAAGAGATGGCAAAGATAAAGATCAGTACAGGCATCCCGTACATCATCCCTGTCATAGCTCCACTTCTTTCAGGTAAAGCCTTATTCGATAACCAACTACTTAAGAAGGTAAAGACTGCTGCCAAAATCGGAAGGATAAAGCTTGTGTCTACTCCCCCAAGGTTCACCCACAAAAAATGCCCTGTTTTCAAAAAGTCTACTCGAATCAAGGCTTGAAAGAGAGCCAAGAGAACCGGCATTTGAATCAAAATCGGCCAGAGAGAAGAAGAGTGTTTGACCCCTAATTCTTTATAGACCTTCCTCATCTCCTGATCCAGCTTGGTTCTACTTTCCATATCACGACCTGGATATTGTTCTTGCAGAGCCTTGATGCGTGGTTGAGCCTCTTGCATTTTTCTAGAGGCCACCATCTGAGTCTGAAAGACTGGCAATAGAATCGTACGAATCAGGATCGTAAAGAGGATAATCCCCACTCCGATACTAACGTCAAAGGACAAAAAGCGGATGATTTCAGCAAAAAAATAGACAAATTTACTCCATATATCTGTAGAATCTGCTGCAACATCGCTTGTCCCACAGGCTGTCATGACAAATAAGGACAAGCCCAGCAAACTAGTCAACTGTAGTTTCTTTTTCACTCCTAATTCCTTCCCGGTAAATCTTTGATAACTTTAATACGTGGAGTAGATTTTTCTCCATTTCTGCATAATCCAAGCCTTCAACCCCTTTTCGAGCAATTACGACAAAATCAACGTTATCAGCTAAGTGCTCCCTTACGCTTAGCAAAATGTGTCGAATCCGTCTTTTAATTTGATTTCTAGTGACTGCATTCCCTAATTTCTTACTGACGGACAGCCCTACTCGAAAATGACTTTTCTGATTTTCCAATTGGTAGACAACAAATTTGCGATTGGCAAAACTTATTCCATCCGTGAAAATAGCCTTAAAATCTTTCTCTCTTTTTACACGAAAGCTTTTCTTCAAAACTCAACTCCATCTATTAAATTACTACTATTATACCATAAATTTCAAAAAAGCCAATAATGACAAGGTTTTAGACTGTTTTAACAACAAAAAGTTGGGAAAATTTATCTCCCAACTCCTTTTTATTGTATCTTACCTTGTAATTTTATTCAGATTATCTTACTTTTTCAAGCGTTCAACATCACGAGCGATAACCAATTCTTCATCAGTTGGGATAACTAAGACACGAACTTTAGCAGCTTCTGTTGAGATATCACCTGTTGCTCCAAAGACATTCTTTTCTGGATCGACATCGCAGCCAAACCAAGAAATGCCTTCAATGACCATCTGACGAATCGTTACAGAGTTTTCTCCAATTCCGGCTGTAAAGATAATGGCATCTGCACCATTCAAAACTGCTAAATACTGACCAATGTATTTTTGGATACGATCTACAAAAATTTCATTTGCCAGCTGCGCTTTCTCATCACCTGCACGCATAGCTTCGTGAATATCACGCATATCACTTGATCTCTCAGAAACACCCAAAAGTCCTGACTCACGATTTAGGATTCGACTGATATCCTCTGGTGTATTAAAGTCATCTGTATGTTGCATTAAATAGGGGATAATAGCTGGATCAATATCACCTGTGCGTGTTCCCATCATAATACCACCAAGCGGAGTGAAGCCCATAGAAGTATCAACAGACTGACCACCTTTAACTGCTGTAATAGAGCCACCATTACCAATATGGCAAGTAATCAATTTCAAGTCTTCTAGTGGTCGACCTAAAATTTTAGCTGCTTCTCCTGCTACAAACTGATGACTTGTCCCATGGGCTCCATACTTACGAACTTTATTTTCAGTATAGTATTTATTTGGAAGAGGATAGCGATAGGCTTTTTCTGGCATGGTTGTGTGGAATGAAGTATCAAAAACAACAACGCTAGTGATATCCGGAAGCAATTCCTTGAATGCGCGAATTCCTGCTGCGTTGGCTGGGTTGTGGAGAGGTGCCAAAAGTCCCAACTCTTCAACCTTTTCTAAAACATCTCCCTCAACGACCGTTGATTCTTTGAAATATTCACCACCAGCCACAACACGGTGCCCAACACCAGTTATTTCATCATAACCTTTGATGATACCAAAACGAATCAGATCATCTAATAAAATTTTAACAGCTTGTGTGTGATCGTCAATATCAAGAATTTGTTGTTCAGAACGGCCGTCGAATTTTACAGTTGAGATAGAGTCTTTCAAGCCAATACGTTCAATTAAGCCTTTGGCCAATACTATTTCTTCTGGCATTTGGTAAAGTTGCCATTTCAAACTCGAGCTTCCTGCATTGATTGCAATTGTTTTAGTCATAACATGATACCTCTTTTAAGCGTTTTCAACTATTATAACAAAATTTACCTTATATTTCAGTACCTTTGCTCCATTTTTGAAAATTTTCTTTGAATTTCATTAGTGCAGCTGGGTCTTGCAAACTTTCTAGCGGATACACAAAAGGTTGCAGTTCCTGTTCAGTTTTCTTCTGTAAAACGAAAATACTCTTAGCCTGACTGGCCGTTGAGAAAATATCCTCTGGCAGAGTGATGATGGCAGCAAGACTCACTTCATCTTTGATCCAACCTTTTAACAAATCACTTTGAGGGCTGGTCAATAAATCACTCGGAGCTAGAAAAATAGCATAGCCATCTGACTTAAGATACTTGAGACCTTGTTCCATCAGCAAATGATGGGCATAGGTATGTTCTTGACTAGAAGCCACTTGATAACGAGATGCAATGGTATCATCCGGGTAATAGCCGACAGGCAAGTCGCTAATGACCACATCGCTTTCTTTAAGCATCTGCGGACGAACGGCGTCGCCTTGAACAAATCCAGCCTGCAAACCAATCACATCGGCCATACTAGCCGCTAAATCAATCAGCAAATCATCCACTTCGATTCCCAAGTAATTCACTTTTTTAGCAAGAGAAGTCAAGAAAGTAGCGCCAAGAATTCCCATGCCAGAACCCATTTCGAGGATGCTTATTTCCTCTTTATGAAGCAACTCTTCCACAATAAGTACCAAGAGGAGGGCAATGGCATCCGGCGTAAACTGGTGATTGGCCTGCAAAGGCTCCGTTTGTCCTGCCTTCATCAAGAGAAACTGGTAGGTCTTGAGCCACTCTTCCTTGCGAAGTGCTAAGCGCTTAAGGGCTTGATTGTTCTCCTTGACCTGCTCTAGCTCAGTTTCGCCATCCAGATAGATGCTGTTTTGCTCTACCAAGGCGTCATAAAAGTTGGTCGCCAAATCACTTTGGATGACTTGGACATTCTCCAGTAAATACGTATAAGCTTGTTCTATTTTTTCAAAATCCATATTCCTATCTTATCAAAATTCCCCTATTTTTTCCATCTGAAGAGAAAAAATCACTGCTTTAATCAGCAAGTGATTTTTGGGCTACAGTTAAAAAGAGCTCTGCATAATTTCCTAGGAAAAGATCCTCAGCACTGTAAAGAATCTGACTGCCAATGCTCGAAAAACCAAAATGGGCGAGCTTGGTTTCCAGTTCGGCCAATTCAAATCCGTGGCGGTTGGTATCTGTCTTGACAAAATCAGCAATGAGGACTTGTCCCTTCTCTCTAAGGTGATGGTGAAACATGGCAAGAGTCGCATCTAGATCAGGCATATGATGAAGAACTCGGCTGACAACAATCAGGTCAAATTGCTGCTCCAAGGGATTTGCCAGTAAATCCTGCTCCAAGAGTTGAAGATTCCTGATTTCTTGGTCCTCTGCTTTCAAACGGGCTTGCTCCAGCATTTTTTCCGAGATGTCTACAAGGGTAACCGCCTTGGCCTGCTTGGCTAGGGGCAAGGCTAACAGACCCGTCCCACCACCAAAATCCAGTATTTCCTTGTCTGATAGAAGATCGATCTGTTTTTCAACTGCCTGACAAACCAAGTTTGCAAGAAAGATATTTCTGGGCGAATCAAAGGTTTCTGCTTTGTGATTAAAATCGTGTTTCATGCTTTTAGTGTAACACAAAGAAGTTGATTTGCCTAGGAATTGCCTTTCTTGTCTGCCTTATTGTCTTTTTCTTTCTGATTGGTTTGTTGACTTGAGTTGGTAGATGATTGTTCCTTAGAGTCCGTTTTCTTTTCCTTAGGTTTCATCGAAGGAAAGAGAAATTCATAGTTGCTCTTATTCATTCGAACACTTGTTGTAAAACCTGTTTTCGTATTTTGATAAGCGACTTTTCCTAGATTAAAGACACGTTCTCCACTTTCCTGCTCAGCCTTATCTTTGCTTCGTTTGGCCATGGCAAAAGCGACCAACTTTTCTTTGTTTAGGGTAAAGTCTTTGTGATGGGCGACTTGCCGATTCAAATAAAACTGCAACAAAAGGCTAAAAATGGCTGCCATGGTGACTGCATATAAAAGAACGCCTGCCTTAACTTTTTGCTTTTTCCACACGATAGACGAACTCCCTTTCTAAGCCTTTTTGAAATTGGAAACGAAAGCGAACCAGTTGATTATCCTCTGTAATTTGAGCTGATTTGAGTCCGTAAACCATTGGCTGGTAACCTCGTCCACTGCTATCGGTTTTCCGAAAATCATCTGATTTGGATTTACCCATAGCGATATCCTTGCCATCTTGCTTCACATAGAGGCGATTGCCTTCCACTTTTTCAAACTGCGAACGCTCTAACTCCGTCTCTAGCTGGTCCACAAACAAGAGCCACTCCTTTTGCTCGCTTTGTTGCTGGTAGCGAACTTCTGAAATGAGGAGCTGACTCATAGCTTGAAAGAGGAGCAAGCCACCGCTAATGACGATGAGGGCAATCAGAGATTCCAAAAGAGTGAAAGCTCTTACCTTACTGCTCTTTAAGATCAAGCAATTTCTCTGAACCATGGTAGACCTCCAATCCTTTTTCGCTAGCAAACACCTGAATCTCCACGCCATTGACCTTCATTTGATTTTGCCCCGTCTGCAAGGCCATCTTGGCTACTCGTAGAACTTCCTCTTTTTGCAAGATTTCTGCCTCTTCTTGTCTATTTTTCTGAATTTGTCCCAAGAGGAGGGTTGCAATACTGGCAAATATGGCTAGTGCTACTACCGCTTCCAGTAAAATCACTGCCCTAATTTTTTGTTTCCTTAATGCGTTTAATTTTCCCATTTCCTAAATATAATCGATAGCTGATTGCTCCTTTTCTGGTCTGAAATTCAACCTTAGCCAGGGACGAATTGCCCCCAGCTCGGTCAAATATAATGCTTTGTCCTGATGGTGCTTGAATTCCTTTGGGAACGGTTAATTTTTGACTGCCATTACTAATCGTCTGCCCATCTAAGTTTAGACTGGTCTTTTGCTGACTCGCTAGACTGCGTTTTTGAGTTTCCCGATAGAGTGCCTCAAACTCCATGAAAAAGATCTGCTCCTCCACCGCTGCAAAACTGGACTGAACTGAGCCGGATAAGCCCAAGGCAATGATACTCACAAGTCCCAAAACCAAGAGACATTCTAACATGGTAAACGCCTTAATCCGCAACAGTTTGACTTGTTTTTTGTTTTGCATGGTATTCTTTGTAAGCTTTGGCTTGCTCAGCTGTGATACGGCCGTCCGCCTGTAATTTACTTAGACTCGCATCTTCATTCTTGTCCAGACTATAGAGTTCTGCCTGACTTTCCACCACCTTAACAACAGCAGCTTTTCCTTTGTCATCAACGGCATCCTTTTGCTTGGTCAAATTGGGCACAAAGAGCAAGAGAAGTACGCTGATGATTAAAAGGACCACCAACATTTCCACGAGAGTAAAGGCTTTCGCCTTGGCTTTTTTCAAATTTGTCATGAGTTTTTTCATTTTAAAAATTTACCTCCATATTTTGATACATGGGCATGAGCATTGCCGCATAAAGTAAAACGATAATCAAGGCCACAAAGATAAAAACCAGTGGCTGCACCAGATTCATGGTGCGGTTGACTCGGGTAAAAAAGGCTTCCCAAGTTTTTTCAGCATAGATTTCCAACTCACTCCCCAGCTTGGACTTGACTTCCCCATACTCGATGATAAGACTCAACTCCTTTTTAAAGAAGGGATAGGTCGCTATGGTTTGAGAAAATTCACGGCCATTTTGCAGGGCTTGAGCCATATCTTGACCGATTTCTTTAAAGAGCTGGGAACCTTGTTCCTGCATGATCTGAAAAATCTGCGTCAGCTCCATTCCCTGTGAAATCATATTGCCCCATTCACGCGCGTAATAGGCTGTCAGATAGGTCTGAACAAAGATTCCCAGAAAGGGAAACCGTGCTAAAATAGAAAAGACGTGCATCTTTGAACTTCTTTTATAGAAAGTGAGGACTAAAAGGGCAAGTGCGGAAACAAGTCCTAGCATGCCTAGAAAAATTTGTGGCAGATTGCCAATGATTTGGGTAGCAATGTTGCTACTATCTAGTTGGGGTAGCAAGTAATTACGTAATCCCAGCATAATTAAGAGAAGAAAACCCAGTAAAATCAAGGGATAGGTCGCTACTTCAATTAACTTTTTCTTGACTTTGGCCAGATTGTCCAGATATTCTTCTATCTTTCCCAAACTCAGGTGGAGATTGCCATGCACCTCAGCCAGTGACAGTTGGGTGACGATGGCAGTTGAAAACCCTAAACTCTCCATCATTTCTGAGAAAGATTTCCCCTGAGACAAGCCTTGGTGCATCTGTGTCACATAGTCCTTTTCCAGCAAGGCACTTCTACCCAAGAAAGAAATAATTTCCACCAAATGAAAACCACTGGAGAAGAGATTATTAAATAGAGTGATGATTTTCTTCTGCTTAGCTGTAGCTAATTTTTTCCGTTTCAGCCTGAAGACTTGTGATATGTCCATCTTTAAGAAGCTGGTCAATCTGCTTATTCCAGCTAGTTGGCTGGTGGTCTTGATAGTTTTGGTTTGCAAAGTCAACGATTCCTCCTCCCCCTATTAATCTCTGGTAGCAGACACCTTGTAGGACAACTGCTAGTTCCTCCTCAGTCACACCTAACTCCAGAAGGCGCTCATAAACACCTCGGATGCTCTTGGCATGAATGGTTGAAAAGACCGTCGCCCCTGTCAGACTGGCTCTAACCACTGCACGCGCCGTCTCGCTGTCTCGAATTTCACCGATAATCAAGAGATCCGGTCGATGTCGTAGAGACAGTTTGATGAGATTTTCATAGGTCAATCCAATCGCCTCATTCAACTGCAACTGGAGCATGTCTTCCTGCTTGATCTCGACAGGATCTTCAATAGACATAACCTGCTGCCCCTTAAAAAGTGACTTGGCTAATTCGTGCATCAAGGTCGTCTTGCCACTGCCGACTGGACCCGCAAAAAGGTAGAGGCCTCTTCGCCTGTGCTGTTCCCCTAATTCTGCTAAATCCTGAAACCAGAAATGCAGGTTCTGCTCCTCATCGTGTAACAAACGAATGACCAAGCTCTCATGTCCCCGATAATCTCCTACAGTGGATAAACGCAGAGAAGATAACTTTTCCCCATACTGGTAGTCGCAAGAGCCCAGCTGACTGCGGCGTTTTTCTCCTACATTCATACCTGCTACAAACTTGAAATGACTAATCACTGCAGCTAAAACCTCAAACTCATATGAGTCAATTAGACACCGCTCGTCTCCAACCCGCATGTGAAGCTCGTAGGACTTTTCTTTGGGAATGAAATAGATATCCTGAGCCCCGTTTTCCTTCGCAGTAGTAATAATTTTCTGTGCAATTTCTTGTACCATACCGTCCTCCTTATCTAACTATTCGCAAAAAAATAAAAAAAGCAACTTAAAAAGTTACTTTTTCATCTCCATTTCATGCGGCAAGAACGATGCTTTTCTTGACCTGTTTGTTTTTCATAGCCTGGACGTAGCTTCTCATCGGGGATGACTTGCTCATCCTGTAAAAGTGCCAAAGAATGGTACTGCTGCAAATACTCATCACACTCGTCACACCAACGCTGGTCTGCAGGATCCCAAAAAATAGTCATCAAATCACTCCGACTCTTGTAAAGGGGATTCTTCTTTTCCAGCTCAAACCAGCATAATTTATAATATTTTAGGGCATCATAGTACTTGTTAAAAGAGCGACTCATGATGACATCTTCTTCCCAGCCTTCTATGAACCACCAAGGTTCATAGTCCCCATACATTTCTATAACACGATACATTCTTACTACTTCCTTTGTACCGTATATTATATCTAATTTTTTAATACAAGAAAAGGATTTTGCTTGTTTCCCCCATTAGAAATTTCTTTAATCCTATTATTTTCATCTGATAATAAAAATAGGAGTCCCTTATTGACCCCTATTTTTTATCTTCTTAGGCTTGATAACGTTTCACACCATCTAGGTAGGTTGCTACCAATTCCAAATCTTTATCTAGGACGATAAAGTCAGCATCATAACCTTCACGGATTTGACCGCACACATCATCGATGTGAACAGATTTTGCTGGGTTGAGGCTGGCCATCATGACTGCTTCATGCGGATTCGCAATGCCCCATTCGACAACATTCTTCAAACCATCTTTGAGTTTGAGGATAGAACCTGCCAAATTGCCTGTAGATTTGAGGCGTGCAGTTCCATTGGCAACAACTACTGGGAATTCTCCCAACATGTAGTCACCGTCTTCCAAGCCACCAGCTGTCATACAGTCTGTGATAAGGGCAATATTTTCAGTTCCTTTTTGCTTGAGCAAAATGTCACAGGCCTTTGGATCTACGTGGTGACCGTCACAAATCAATTCTGCGTAAGTATGTGGCAATTCATACATGGCTCCCACCATACCGAGCTCACGGTGAGTCAAACCACGCATTCCGTTGTAGGCATGTACCCAAACGCTTGCTCCAGCATCGACTGCTTTTTTAGCTTCATCAAAAGTCGCATTTGAGTGTCCAAGAGCAACCGTTACGCCTTCTCCAGTGATAGTTCGTACAAAGTCTTCTACACCTTCGCGTTCTGGCGCAAGGGCGATTTTATTGAGCAAGCCATTGGCAGCTTTTTGCCAAGCACGAAACTCATCCATACGAGGGTCTTTCATATAGGCAGGGTTTTGGGCTCCCTTGTATTTCTCTGTGAAATATGGGCCTTCAAAATAGATCCCACGAATCTTGGCTCCACTTGCTTCCTGGTAACGAGCACCGATATTTTCAGTTACCGCAAGCAACTGCTCGTAAGAGGAAGTCAAAGTCGTTGGTAAGAAGCTGGTGACACCTGTACTAAGTAGTCCTTCACTCATAGTATGAAGGGTTCCTTCGATGTTATTATCCATGACATCCACACCGCCAAATCCATGAATGTGAGTATCTACAAGTCCAGGGGCAATGCTATAACCTGTATAGTCAATTACCTCAGCTCCTTCAGGAATCTGTTCTACATGTTTGCCAAACTTGCCATCCACAAGTTCCAAGTAACCACCACGACGAACTCCGTGTGGGTAGAAAAACTGATCCGCTTTAATATAATTAGGCATAATGATAACCTCCTTGATAGATTGATTCTAGAATTTATTATGTCAATTACATTATAAACCTTTCTTTTTCATTTGTAAATGGTATAGACCTGTTTTCTAGAGATATTTTAAAAGAGCTGGATTTCTCCAACTCTTTGATCTTATTTTGATTTCACAGGCTGTTCTTGAGCAGCCTTAACAGCAGCTGCTATCGTTTCTGCGTATAGCTTAGCACCTTCTTCGAGCTTGCTACTGTCATTCCCAAAGTGAACTTGGTCTGTTCCAGCCCAGATTTCAGGGTGTTCCTTAGCGACCTTATTCCAGTCGGCGATGCTCACGTAAGGATTCTTTTCAGCTAATTCCCGTGCATAAGCCGCATACTGCTCAACTGATTTGTAAGTCTCCTTGCTCTTGTCACCTTCATAAGGAGTTACAAGAATCAGATGATGGCCTTTGGGAAGATTTTTAACTATCGTATCTAAGTCATCTTTATAATTCTCTGGTCCGTTTACACCCGTTGCAATGACAACTGTTTTTAAAAGTACCTTGTTCTGGCTGTTATTGAGCATGATGTCATTGGCTTGCTTGGTCGTCCGACTAACCTGAGCGTTGATATTTGCTTCAGGAAGGGCCTCTTGTAAGGCTGTATTAGCACGCAAGGCTACCGAATCTCCAATCAGACTCGTTCCCTCAGAAATTCCAAGTCGGCTAGCCTCTGCTTGCTCAGCAAGAGTCTTTGTTTGTCCTATATTGGTCTGGGCTTGTTTAAAACCATTCACCATCAAGTCTGTTTCAAAGGCTCCAACTTGGGGAGATACAATAGTAATCACCAAAGCAATCACTCCAAGGAGTCCCATACTAGAAGCACTAATGGATTTGATATGAGGCAGTTTGCCGATTTTCCTAATGAAAGGATTGGATTTACCAGCAATCAATGGCTCAATAATATAGAAGGACAAGATAGCAAAGAAATAGGAAAAGATAACTGTTAAAATAACGGCGGGCAGATTACCCATCAACTGAGAAAAGATAATATAAAAAGGCCAGTGGAAAAGATAAACCGCATAGCTGGTATCCGCTAGAAAGGTGATTATCCTAGGTTCTTGCGTCTCCGGAGTCTTCTCATGCAAGACACGCGCAGCAAAAATCATGACCACTGCTGCTAAACTTGCTAGCAAGAAGCCAAATAAGTAAGCAAACAGGTAGGTGAACTTGACAAAGAAAGTCAGAAGCAACAATACCAAAAGCCCCGCAGCAAACACCAGTAGATTCTGACGAAGATCCCAGGTCCGGTCAAACTGCTTGACCAAATCGCTCGTCTGACGAACCCCAACAACTGTCGCCAAAATGCTTCCTAAAAAGAAGGGATAGACATGGGTTAAACTTGAAAAGTAGACAGATGAATAGGAACTAGCCATTAGACTGCAAATAAACATGGAGAAAAAGCTAATGATGAAAGCTCCCGCAGAAAGGAGAAAGACCATCCCTCTCAATTGGCTACTAGATTTCGAACGTTTAGATAAGAACCAGACAGCTAATCCCCAAAGGATGTAGTAGTGAACCTCAACAGCCAAACTCCAGTTGTGAACAAAGAGATGCGGAATGAACTGGGATTCATAACTACCCCCCGTTAACATTTCGTAGAAGTTAGTCATAAAACCGAGAACTCCAGCAATCTGACCGCCAATTCCAGCAACATAGTCTTGACGTACTAGGAGAGTAAAAGGCATGGTCACCAGAACCATCAGAACCACAGGTGGCACGATCCGGTAAAACCGTCTCTTAAAAAAGCCCAGCAAATCAATCTGGCTTTTCTTTCCAAACTCCTCCAAGAGGAGAGAGGTAATCAAAAATCCTGAAAAAGTGAAAAAGACATCTACCCCGAAAAATCCTCCAGGAAAGATGGTCTGAAAGAAGTGGTACAAGAGCACCAGTAGTAAACCTGTAATCCTAATCAAGGAAAACCATTTAATGCGCATACGAGTTTATTCTCCCTTTCGTTATACACTTTATTCTATCAAAAAAAGAAGAAAAATCCTACGAGAAAACGTAGGATTTTTAGCTTCCATAAATTCCATTTTAGAAATTGCGTCCTGACTTGTTGTAGCCATATTTTTCCACAAAATACTCACGGAATTCCAAGAGATTGTCATCCATGATGGCTTGACGGACCTGCTTCATCAGGTTAAGCAAGAAGTAAAGATTGTGGTAGCTAGTCAAGCGGATACCAAAGGTTTCATCTGCCTTGAGTAGGTGACGAAGGTAAGCGCGTGTGTAATTCTTACATGTGTAGCAGTCACATTCAGGATCCAGTGGCGTAAAGTCCTCAGCAAACTGGGCATTCTTGACAACCAAACGCCCTTGGCTGGTCATACAGGTACCGTTACGAGCGATACGAGTCGGCAAGACACAGTCAAACATATCCACCCCACGAATGACCCCATCAATCAAGCTATCGGGTGCTCCCACACCCATCAAATAGCGAGGTTTATTTTCTGGCAACAACTGAGTTGTGAAGTCCAAGACGGCATTCATTTCTTCGTGGGTTTCTCCAACGGCTAGTCCACCGATAGAGTAGCCTGGAAAATCCATGCTGACAAGGTCTTGAACCGACTGTCGACGAAGGTCTTCAAATCCCGCTCCCTGCACAATTCCAAACAAGCCTTGGTCGTGCGGACGACGATGAGCCTTCAAACCACGCTCAGCCCAACGGCTGGTACGTTCGATGGATTTCTTCACATAGTCATAAGGTTGATAAAACTGCGGACACTCATCGAAAGACATCATGATGTCTGAGCCTAGATTGTTCTGAATAGAAATGGCCTTTTCTGGTGATAGGAACATCTTGGAACCATTGAGATGGTTTTTAAAGGTTACTCCTTCTTCTGTGATATTTCTACTATCTGCTAGGGAATAAACCTGAAAACCACCACTATCCGTCAAGATGGGCTGATCCCAGTTCATGAACTTGTGGAGACCTCCTGCGCGTGCGATAAGTTCGTCTCCTGGACGGAGCCACAAGTGATAGGTGTTTGACAGGATAATCCCTGAACCCATCTCCTTCAACTCCTCTGGCGACTGAGTCTTGACAGTAGCTTGGGTCCCAACTGGCATAAACATAGGTGTCGGGAAGGTGCCGTGCGGAGTGATAATTTCTCCCAGACGAGCTCCCGTGTGTTTTTCTTTCTTAATCAAACGGTATTTGATTGGTGAATCTGACATTTTTTTCCTCCGAAGCTGGGAAAAACAGTCCCAGTTCATACTTTGTGCCCGAAGGCATACTGTATGATTTTATCAAAAAAAGCTGGAACTGTCACGAACTGTGGTATAATGAAAGAATGAAATACCCAAAAATTGATTTAAAAACTATTCGTCTGCAGGCTAGGCAATTTCAGGCTGAAAATCCCCGCCTCCTTCTGGTCTATCTCCTTCCTAGTATGCTGGTCATCTTGTCAGGCTTTCTCAACCCCTTGGCTCGTCTCCAAGAAAGTGTTTTAGAGCAATCCTTTTTCAGCATGCTGGCACAAGTGCTCCAAGCCTATCTCTTCCCGCTAGTGGTTTCTTTTATAAGTACGGTTTTTCTAGCAGGTGCTGCCTTTGCGACACTCAGACTCCTCAAGGATCCTGATACGGAACTCTCAGTAAAATCTAGCCTGGCCCTCTTTGCTGAAGAGCGCTTCTCACAAACCTTCCTCACCCTCCTCCTCAAACGTTTCTACCTCTTTTTATGGAGCATTCCAAACTTAGTAGGCATTTATTTCCTTTTTTATAGCAATCTCTTGGCCCAGAGATTCGTTGCTCTACATCCTGAATTTCCCAAACTGGATCTCTCATCTGTTGAAACCGAGCAATTCCTTATGACCTTTGGGCTCTACTTTTTCGCTAGCCTCATCTTGATGATTGTGGGCAATATCCTCTATATCCCACAACATTACGCCTACTCGCAGGTAGAATTCCTCCTCTGCGACACTCTGGATTTAGGACAAGCCAAACCCTTTCAAATCCTGAAAACCAGTCGTTTCTTGATGAAGGGTTACAAATTTCAACGCTTTGTCCTCGACCTACAACTACTCCCTTGGTACTTCCTCAATTGGATTACTTTTGGAATTGCTAGTTTCTCAATCCTTCCCTATATCCAAAACAATCACATCTTCTTTTACCGAGCCCTACTAGCTCGTAAACGTCGAAATGGATAAAAATCTACAAAATCCAGTGTCCTGAAAAACGCTGGGTTTCTTATTTCAAAAGCAAAATACTCAGCAGAGTCAAAATAGCTGGCCCACCTTGCTTCAGAATAATCTTCTTATCTGCTGTTAGAGAACCGTAGGCTGCTGCACCGAGCACAAATAAAACAAAGATGGTTACAATTTCCAAACTTTGCGAGAGATAAATCCCGTACAAGAGAAAGACACCTATCAAAGCATTATAAATTCCTTGATTTTTAAATAATGAACTCACTGAAGGACGAGCTAGTTCTTCCTGATCCACATTAAACACTCGACTAGTAGTATCTGATTGCGTAGCCACACTTTCCAGATAAAAAATGTAAAAATGCTCAAGGGCAACAATAGTTGCTAAAACAACTGTAAAAATAGACATATTCTTCTCCTTAAATTTCTATCTCTTCTAAGCCAGATAGCAACTTTTCTAACAAGCGAATGAACTCTTCTCGCTCTCCTTTTGTAAGTACACTTTCCATCTGACTCTTTACCTTTATATGTTGTTGGGGAGAGTTGGTTACTAGTTGTTCTCTCGCAAAATCTGTCATTTCCACCAAAACCTCCCTCTGGTTTTCAGGATTTCGACGACGCTTGACAAAGCCTTCCTTTTCCAGAATCTTAAAGTGCCGTGTCAAGGCAGCCTGATCAATCTTCAAGCGCTCCTGAACTGCAATTTGATTGCAAGGAGACTGTTCAATCAAGAAACATAAGATCTGATAACGAGTGAGACTAATCCCCAATTGTCGTTCGAATAGTTGTGTCATAGACTGATCTGCCAACCGTAGCTGATACAGTAAATCTTGGATTGCTACCATCATTCCCTCCAATATACATGATTTATCAATAATTGACTTATAAAGTATAGTGCAATCCAAAAAATAAATCAAGTAATATGCTTCAATTCTCTTGAAATATTAGTCGTTTCCTCATATTTGTTCTTTTTATTCTGAAACGATCACACACAAAAAAGAAGTGGGAACTAAATCAGTTCCCAACTTCCATTTTAATGATTAGTTCATTGAAACGTGAACGTGGTCATAGTGGTTTTCGGTCACACTACCACGGTCTGGCATTGGATTCCATGTGTAGGCAGGCCCATATTTGCTATCGTACGGAGCGTAGAAACGTTGTTTCCAGATGATGTAGTTGATACCACGGCTAACCATGTTTTGGACTGCGTATTCTGCAATTTGGTCACCGAGTGTTGAACTCACTGGAACCATAAAGTCGATGGCCAAACCTTTACCATGGTCACCACTGTCACCAGGACGGTAGCCACTAAAGGATGTAATTCCAAACAAATTCGCTATTTCTTCTTTAAAGGCTGCCGTCTGTGGTTTAAGACCAGCATTCTCAGACTTGGCTACAGCAAGTCCTGCATAGTCAGGAGCCGCTGGAGCAGTATACGTTCTTGAAGGAGTTTGACTTTGCTCTGCTTGATAAGTCGAAGTTGCAGTGTCAGAATTTGTTGTTGAGTCTGTTGCACTTGTTCCTCTTGTATCAGCAGGCGTTTCTGTTACTGGTGCAGCTGCTACTGATGTTTCCGCTGAAGTCGCCGCTTCCGTCGCTTCGGTAGCTGAAGTCTCTGCTTGAGGAGCTTCTTCAACTGGACTAGTTGTTTCTGCCACCGGTGCTGCCGCTGGAGTTGTTTCTGCTGTTTCTTCTGCCACGGGTGCTTCTGTAGATGGTGTCTCTTCAGTAGTGGTCACTGTCTCAGAAACTTCTGAACTTGGCGCTACTTCTGTTGGTTTTTCAGTCTCTGTTGCACTTGGCACCTCCTCAATTGGTTGTGAAAGGTCTTCCACTTGAATCGTCTCTTCATCAACTGTCACCTGGTTGGTCGTCAAATCAGCTGTCGCAGTCGTCACTTCTTCACTAGAATCTGCTTGAGGAGTTTGGATTTCAACTTCCGTTACCTCTTCTGCCTCATTGACAGTTGTAGTGAGGACAGTCTCTGGGAAAATCAAGTCCATATTGGTGATTTTGTTCAAATTAGCAAGAACTGTCACATCTACTCCCAAAGCTTCTGCAATGGTGCTAAGAGTATCACCATACTGAATCGTATAGCTGTTTTTGTTCTCGTTTTTCGTCACGTCATTTTGGATTTGCTCAACGGTACGTGCTGTCCATGTGATTTCTTCCGCTTGGGTTGCCAATACAGGGGCAAAAGATAAGGCTACTGTTGAGGCTAATAATATTCTTTTCTTCATTCGTTCCTATTCCTTTCAAATGAGTACCTGTCTATCATAACACAAAAAAAGTAGAAAAAAAGCCCTCTCGGGCCTATTTAACAAAACTGTCCATTCATTGTAACAAATCATATTACTTGAAATAGTTTGTTAGTTTCTTGTCATCAAGCTGACATATTCTTCTTAGAGAAAGCTCTAGAAGGAAAGCGAGCTAATATCTTCCAAATGCTCTATCTGTTGATTACAAGCTTTAGGTGAAGCAAGAAAATTGATACTCTGAATACCACTATTCTGGGCAAATTCCACATCCAAAGTTCGATCCCCTATATAATAGGTAGTCATAGGATCCAACTCATATTTGTCTAGCAGATATGTCGCCGCTTCTGGACTGGGCTTCCGAGCAAAACCACTTTGATTGGTTAAAATCTCTGTGAAATAACATTCCAAACCCAAGTCTCTTAGAATGGTAAAGGCATTGTCTCCCTTATGGGTATAAACAAACTGCTGAATCCCTGCTTCATCTGCCCAAGCCAACACTTCACGCGCATCTGGCATCAAAACTACCTGGGCATTCTTCTCAGCCAAACTCTGGGCACGCACCTGATTGAGCACTTCCGCATCCAAATTTCGCTCTTCTGCCACCTTCTCCAGCAAATCCTGCACAGAATACGTGAGGATAAACTCTCTCACTTTCTCCTTATCATAAGGAATAGAAAACTGACCAAAGGTTTCCTCAATCCCTGACAAAATCGCTTCGTAAGAGTCCAATAAGGTTCCGTCTAAATCCCAAATAAAAGCTGTTTTTTGCATTTCCTATCCTTTCAAACTCATATAACGCTGGTAACGGTAGCGTAGAAATAACCAACGAAAACCATTATCCAAAAGGGTTCCTGCCCAAATACCAGGCAAACCCCACCCAAGAACAATCCCCATCAGATAGGCTGTCCCAATGCGGATACACCACATCCCGATACTTGTCGCATAAAAGGGGAGGCGAGCATTTCCCAGTCCCTGCCAAACTGCCGTATAAATCACTGTCCCTATCGCCATAGGAGTCCCTAGTAGTGAGAAAAGCGCCACCAAAACACTAGCTTCGACCGCAACAGGATCCGTCGTATAGAGATGTGTCAGTGGTATTCCCAAGGCATAGATGCTAAATGTTAAGGGCAACATAAGGACGAAAGAAAGCCAAAAGGTTTGTTTGCTTACCTCGTCTACTCTTTCCCAGTCATTCTCTCCAACTGCTCGAGCCACCTGCATGACCGTTGCCGTAGCGACGCCAAAGGCAGGCATGTAGTTAAACTGGGTCAAGACTTCTCCGACTGCATTTCCCGCTACTGCCTCCGTCCCAAAAGAAACAACCAAGGCAATGATGACGACATCTCCAGCTCTCATCATGAGACGTTCTCCCGCTGCTGGTATAGCCAAAGTCAACAAGTCCTTATCTAGACCAAAAGACGGCTTCTCATAAGGCAACTTTAATTGCGACCATAAAATCACAAGACCAACCAAGCGAGACAGGATAGTCCCCCATGCAACACCAGCTATCCCCATATCAAGAACAAAAATAGCTAGACTTGAAAAGAGAATATTCAAGGCATTGGATAAAAAACTAACATAGAGGGGTAGACGCGGATTATGCGTTGCACGAATCAAGGCCCCCAAACTGGTCATCAACCCCAAAAGAACAATCGATCCACCTACCAAAGATAAGTAGAGTCCTCCACTTTCGGCCACAGCCTGCTCAGTCCCCAAAAGTCCTATCATCTCTTGCCCAGCAAAGATAGACAAGACCCCTAAAAGAAAACTTAATAGTAAGGTAATTTTCAACGCCTCAGTCACATGATAAGCTAGCTTCGACTGGTCTTTCTGCCCCATGCTTTTTGAAATAACACTAGAAATAGCAGCTCCCAGAGCGATGAAAATCGCCTGGTAAATCGTGATAATATTGCCAGACACTGAAACACCCGAAATAGCGATTAAGCCCAAGTGAGCAACCAAGTAACTGTCCACCATTCCCATGAGCATCTGTAAAAAGTTTTCACCCATAGCTGGCAAGGCAATATTAAGAATATCTTTATTTTTCTTAAACAATCTCTCCTCCTGATGAAAAGAAACTCAGTTGGTTCCCCAACCGAGTTTACTCCCTCTGTCTTAAAGTCCTAGATAAGCCTCAACCGCTACTTGCATGTCAGCAGCTGCTACTGTTGTCTTGTGACGAACTGGAGCTGTTTCAAGCCCATCAACTGCTGGCGGCACTGCCACTCCTGAAATGTCATGTAATTGAGCCAAGGCTTCAAAGTCAGTCAAGCCTGCTTTCCCTGTTACAGCTTCTACTGCAACCACTGGGAACTTGTATGGACTAGCTGTTGAAGCAATCACGGTCTTGGTTACATCGCCAGTAGTCGCTTGGTATTTTTTATAAACTGCTGAGGCAACCGCCGTATGTGGATCCTCGATATAAGAATTTAACTCATAAACACGTTTGATTTCTGCCGAAGTTTCTTCCTCAGTCGCATATTCAGCTGCAAAGAGGTCCAGAATCTCTGCATCAAAATCAGTCAACTCATATTGTCCTTGCGTGTTCAAGGCATTCATAAGTTCAGCTGTCTTTTCAGCATTATTTCCCAAAAGATGGAAAATCAAGCGCTCCAAGTTTGAAGATACTAAGATATCCATAGATGGGCTAGTTGTGACCTTAAACTCACGTTTCTTGTCATAGACACGTGTTTTAAAGAAGTCTGTCAAGACATTATTGTCATTTGAAGCACAGATCAATTTGCCAACTGGTAGGCCGATTTGTTTAGCATAAAAGGCAGCCAAGATATTTCCGAAGTTTCCAGTTGGAACAATGAAGTTGACCTTTTCACCAGCCACAATCTCACCAGACTTGACCAACTGAGCATAGGCATAAACATAATAAACAATCTGTGGTACCAAACGACCAATGTTCATGGAGTTAGCTGATGAAAATTGCAGTTTATTAGCAGCCAATTTTTCACGAAGTTCCACATCGTTGAACATGTGCTTCACATTTGTTTGCGCATCGTCAAAGTTTCCATCAATAGCTACAACATGGGTATTGTCTCCAGTTTGAGTGGTCATTTGCAGCTCTTGAACCTTGCTGACACCGTCTTTTGGATAAAAAACGATAATTTCAGTACCAGGCACATCTGCAAACCCCGCCATAGCCGCTTTCCCTGTATCACCAGATGTAGCTGTCAAAATGACAATCTTGTTCTCTAGACCATGTTTCTTAGCAGCCGTTGTCATAAAGTAAGGCAAGATTGACAAGGCCATATCCTTAAAGGCGATGGTTGAACCATGGAAGAGTTCCAAGTTGTATTGCCCATCTAGTTTCACCAAAGGGGCGATAGCTGGAGTATCAAATTTGCTATCGTAGGCATTGGTGATACAGTAATCCAACTCCTCTTCTGTAAAATCATCCAAAAAAGCAGATAAAACAAGTTTAGCCACCTCTTGGTAGGAAGCATCTTTTAATTTGTCAAAATCCAAATCGACCTTTGGATAAGTAACCGGGGTAAAGAGACCACCGTCCGTCGCCAAACCTTGCAAAATAGCTTGGCTGGCAGTTACTGTATTATTCGCATCACGCGTTGATTGATAAACTAATGTCATAATCTCTATCCTTTATCTATAGTCTATTCCATTATATCATGATTTTTCAGAAAATTCTCCCTTTATAAGAGAAATTATAGACCCAATTCTTCTTTCAAAGGCTGTAAATAGGTCATTTCTTGCTTGCCTCTCTTCTCCAGTCCTTCCTCAGCTAGAAGGAGTAAGCCTTTTGAAAACTCGGCAATTGCAGTTTCTTCCTCAACTGTGAGCATTTTCTTAGAAAATCGTCGCCTCAATGACTTGTAATCACGACCAAATGTAGTAAAAAATGGTGCAGATTGCAAGTAAGCTTCTAACTTGTCTAGATTCACCAACAAACCCAAATGAAAAGCCGTCGCAGCAAAGGTACGATTCAAGGGTTG
>CAJPSM010000015.1 GCA_905373305.1 uncultured Streptococcus sp.
CTGGATTGGATGATTGCTTACGCAATCCTTATCTGCCGACTAAAAAGGTCCCCCGAACTATAGGGGAATTGCTTCCGCAACTCTCATCCACCGACTAAAACAATCCACTGGATTGGATGATTGCTTACGCAATCCTTATCTGCCGACTAAAAAGGTCCCCCGGACTATGGGGAAATTGCTTGCGCAATCTCCATCCACAACCTAAACTAGTCTCCCAGACTAGTTTAGCCACCTAGATATGCTTTTCTGACTTCATCTGATGCTGCGAGTTCTTTTCCTGTTCCTGATAGGACAATCTTTCCTGTTTCAAGTACATAGCCACGGTCAGAAATAGCAAGGGCCTTGTTAGCGTTCTGCTCAATTAGGAGAACAGTTGTTCCTTGCTTCTGAATATCTTGAATGATATCGAAAATTTCTTGGATAAAGATAGGGGCAAGTCCCATTGATGGTTCGTCCAAGAGAAGAAGCTTAGGCGTAGACATGAGAGCACGTCCCATAGCCAGCATCTGCTGTTCACCACCTGAAAGGGTCGCCGCATCTTGGTTTTTACGTTCTTCCAGACGAGGGAAACGTGAAAAGACTTTTTTCAAGTTAGCTTGATTTTCTTCACGATTCTTCTTTAAAAAGGCTCCCATTTCCAAGTTTTCCATAACAGTCAAGCCTGGAAAAACATGGCGTCCCTCAGGGACTTGTGAAAGGCCACCTGCAACAATTTTTTGCGCTGGCATCTTTTGAATTTCTTTTCCTAAAAACTGAATTTTACCAGCACTTGGACGAACCAAACCTGAAAGGGTACGGAGAATGGTTGTTTTACCAGCACCATTGGCACCAATCAAGGAAACAACTTCACCTTCATTAACCTCGAAACTTACATCACGAACTGCTTGGATCATACCGTAATGCACAGAGAGGTTTTCAACTTTTAACATAGACATTAGGCTTCACCTCCTAGATAAGCTTCGATAACGCGTTTGTTGTTCTTGATCTCATCCGGAGTCCCATGAGCAATCAAACGACCATATTCAAGAACATAGATACGCTCAGTGACTTCCATAACCAAATTCATGTCATGTTCGATAAGCATGATGGTAATTTTAAATTCATCTTTGATACGACGGATCAATTCTGTCAATTCAGCTGTTTCTTGTGGATTCATCCCCGCCGCAGGTTCATCCAAAAAGAGGATCTTAGGTTCTGTTGCCAGAGCACGAACGATTTCTAATCGACGTTGTTGACCATAGGCCAGATTCTTCGCAAGAGTATCTGCGTCGCCATCCAAATCAAAAATCTTCAGTAAGTCCAAAGCTTTGCTTTTTAATTCTTCCTCGTTCTTATAAAAAGCTGGTAGACGTAGAAAGCTCGCAAGGACATGTTGTTTATGATGATTGCTAAATGCAATCAAAACATTTTCCAAAACTGTCAAGTCCTTGAACAAACGAATATTTTGGAAAGTACGACTGAGACCAAGTGAGGCAATCTTATAGGGAGTTTTCCCATTTAGGAGGTGACCATCTAGTGTCACAGTACCTTCACTTGGTTCATAAACACCGGTCAAGAGATTGAAAAGGGTTGTTTTACCAGCCCCGTTTGGTCCAATCAGACCAACCAATTCTCCCTCGTTCAATTCAAGAGTGACATCTCCAACAGCTGTTAGACCGCCAAAATGTTTGGTTAACTGTTTAACTTCAAGTAATGCCATTAGTTTTGTCCCTCCTTCTTAGATTTTTTAAAGAAACGTGATAGACTCAATTCCCATGTCCCAAGAAGTCCACCTGGTCTGAAAATCATCACCAATACAAGAGCCAAAGCATAGATAATCATACGTACGCTAGCCACATCTTGAAGGAGCATATTTAAAATTCCTAAAACAATCGCTGAAACGATGGTACCAGTAATAGATCCAAGTCCACCAAATACAACGATAATCAACACGTTGATGGAATTAATAAAGGTGTAATCTTTTGGGACAACAGATCCGATAAAACCAGCCTGAAGTGAACCAGCAATACTTGCTGTAATAGCACCAAAGACAAAAGCGATAATCTTGATCTTTGTAGTGTTTACCCCAACGGACTCTGCAGCAATCTCATCCTCACGAACAGATAGAGTAGAACGTCCAATTGGACTACGTAAGAAGTTGAGAGTTGCAATAGTTGTGATAATTACAAAAAGATAAACCATCTGCCAGTTGGTAAAGTTTGGAATACCCAAGATACCAGCAGCACCGTTGGTCAAACTTCCACCATTAATGATAAAGATACGAATGATTTCTGAAACACCTAGTGTTGCAACAGCCAGGTAGTCACCCTTCAAACGGAGTGTTGGAATCCCAACGAGCAAAGCGACTGCACCAGAAATCAAAGCACCCAAGACCATTGCTCCAAAGAAGGCACCATAGGTTGGTGATTTTGAACCAATAATCGCTGCTGCATAAGCCCCAATCGCCATAAAACCTGCATGACCGAGTGAGAATTGTCCTGAAAAACCGACAATTAAGTTCAAACCTACTGCAAGGATGATATTAATTCCAATTTGTTCTAAAATTTGAACATGGAATAGATTGAGAACACCAGCAGAAACCAGTACACTAATCAATCCATAACCCGCTAACAGAAGGAATAACCAGAGAATATTTACTTTAAGATTTGTCTTCATTGTTTACACCTTCTCTTTCACATTCTTACCAAGGATACCTGCAGGACGAACAATCAGAATCAAAAGCAAGATTCCATAAACGATGGCATCACGGAAATCAGACATACCAAAGGCAGTTGCAAAAGTTTCCAACAAGCCAATCACAAATCCTCCTAGAGCTGCACCAGGAATAATCCCGATACCACCAAGAACGGCCGCAACGAATGATTTTAGACCTGGAGTCACACCCATCAAAGGTTCAAGAGAGTTGTAGTAAAGGGCGATTAGGACACCTGCTGCTCCAGCAAGGGCTGAACCCAAAGCAAAAGTGAAACTGATTGTACGATTTACATTAATTCCCATCAATTGCGCCGCGTCACTATCAACTGATACAGCACGCATGGCTTTCCCCATTTTTGTTTTTTGAACAATCACTTGCAATAAAATCATCAAGAGTAAGGAAACTGCTAAAATCATTAACTGAACATTTGTCAAGCTGATTGGCCCCAAATCATAGCGAACTGTTTGAATGGCTTGAGGAAAGGCGCGAGTATTGGCACCGACCAAGTAGACCATTCCATATTCCAGTAGGAAAGACACTCCGATAGCAGTAATCAATACAGCAATACGCGTAGAATGTCGCAAAGGACGGTAGGCAAGAAACTCAATCACAACACCAAGTAGTGCAGTTCCTGCCATTGAAATAATCAAAGCTAAAAAGAAATCCATTTGGAAAGAATTAATCAAAAAGTAACCAATAAAGGCTCCCATCATATAAATATCACCGTGGGCGAAGTTAATGAGTTTGATAATTCCATAAACCATGGTATAACCCAGGGCCAAAAGTGCATAAACACTACCCAGAATTAAACCATTCACAAGTTGTTGGAGCATAGCATTCACTCTTTTCTATCGTTATTTTTTAGAAAATTTCTCAATTTTCACAAGTTCATAAACATCGAAACAGGGAGTGAGTCAAAGGCTCATTCCCTATTTCAACTACTATTCTAATGTTATGGTTTTACAACTTCTGCTGCTTCCACTTTACCATTATTCATGGTCATCATGTAAGCCGTTTTCACTGTGTTGTGATCTGCATCAAAGCTCGTTTGACCAGTCACACCATCAAAGTCTTTGGTTTTAGCAAGGTTGTCCTTGATTTCACCTGAGTTTTTAGCACCTTTTGCAGCATTGGCTACTAGATAAACTGAGTCATAGGCCAAAGCTGAGAATGTTGAAGGTTCTTCATTGTATTTTGCTCGGTAAGCTTCAAGGAAAGCTTTAGCTTTAGCAGAAACATCAACTGTAGTTGAGAATCCTGAGATGAAGTAAATGTTTGATGCTCTTTCAGCAGTTGCTTGTTGAACAAATTCTTCACCGTTAAAGCCGTCACCACCAACGATAGGTTTATCAATTCCCATACCACGCGCTTGGTTTACGATTTTACCTGCTTCTGTGTAGTAACCTGGAACAACGATAGCGTCAAACTCTTTCCCTTTCATTTTAGTAAGGGCTGCTTGGAAGTCTGTATCCCCTGCTACGAAAGTTTCGTCTGCAACAATTTCACCTTTGTAGGCTTCGCGGAAAGATTTAGCAATACCTTTAGCATAGTCACTTGCATTGTCAGTATATAGAACAACCTTCTTAGCATTCAATTTGTTTGTTACATAGTTAGAAATAATCTTCCCTTGGAAGCTATCTTGGAAAGTTCCGATAAATAGATATTCTTGACCTTTGGTCAAACCGTCTTGAGTCGCACTTGGTGAAATCAATGGAACCCCTGCTTGAGTAGCGTTGGCTACAGCTGCAGCAGTTGCACCAGATGTCGCAGGTCCTACGATAGCTGTAACTTTTGATTGGGTCACTAGGTTAGTTGTAACAGAGGCAGCCTCAGCAGTTTCAGATTTGTTGTCTTTGTCTACAACTTCGATTTGTTTTCCGTCAATACCACCAGCAGCGTTGATTTCATCAACAGCAAGTTGAGCACCTTTTTGTTCAGAAGTACCATAGGCAGCTACAGCACCTGTTTCTTCAAAGTTAAAACCGATTTTGATAGTCTTTTCGTCTACTGGGTTACCAGTTGTATTTGACGCTCCTGACTTGACCTCTCCACAGGCAGCGAGAAGAGCTACGCTAGCAAGAGCCACAAAAGATAGGGCAAATTTTTTCTTCATTTTTAATCTCCTTATAGTTGTTTCAAAAATAGTATGTTAAGAATATACCGAATTATCAGAAAATTGTCAACACATTTATCTCATTTTTTAAATGATAACGTTTTCCTCAGTGCGATAGAGATTGCCAACAAAGGGAGTTTCTAACTCTTGAATGTGGCAACGTCTTATTTTTTTGATAAATCTTTCCTTACCTAATCTCTCAACTAAGTCATCTAGCTCCTCAGTTGGAACATAGAGCTGCAAGTAACGATGTTTTTGGGAATGGTAACAGATATCACCGTATTCCTGAAGTTTTTTTGCATCTCGATTATAGTAAAGATAGATGATTAATCCTGATCGATTTGTTTTTTCAAACATGAGGGATCCTCTTTCTAAGAAATCTTCCCCTATTATACCAAAAAAAGCAAACTCCGTCGAGTTTGCTTTCTAGGTTGCTTAGCTCAAAGAATTGTTAGCCATGATTTCATCAATGAAGCCATATTCGAGCGTTTCTTGGGCACTCATCCAGTAATCACGTTCCGCATCTGCATGAATTTGCTCAACTGATTTACCAGAGTTATCTGCAAGGATTTTCTCCAATGTCTTACGAGTTTTGAGCAAGTGTTCTGCAGCGATTGCCATATCTGTCTGTTGGGTACCACCACCTGTACCACCCATTGGTTGGTGAATCATGTACTCTGCATTTGGAAGCATGAAGCGTTTGCCTTTTGCACCACTTGATGCAATAACAGTCCCCATAGATGCAGCCATCCCCATCACGATGGTTTGGACATCTGCCTTGATAAAGTTCATAGTATCAACGATTGCCAAACCAGCTGACACAGAACCTCCAGGTGTATTGACATAAAGGTAAATATCCTTTGTACTATCTTGGGCATCCAAGAAAAGTAATTGGGCGATAACGGAGTTAGCCATGTTATCTTCAACTGGACCTGTTAGCATGATGATGCGGTCTTTCAAAAGACGAGAGTAAATATCATAGGAACGTTCTCCACGGCTTGTTTGTTCAATAACTACAGGAATCATTTATTTCTCCTTTTAATTTTTAATGTTGAATTTTCTTAGTCTTACGACTCAATACAGAACTATTATATCTTTTTGGTCAAAAAAGGTCAAATTTTTGCTCTATTCTCTAAACAGAAACAAAAACTCAACCTCCTTTCAAGTCAAAAACGAACTTCTAATTTCAGTATTTACTTGCTGTCTTATTTCGTACCGAACAAGCGGTCTCCAGCATCTCCGAGACCTGGAACAATATAGCCATGTTCATTCAAGTGTTCGTCCAGAGCTGCTGTAAAGATTTCGACATCTGGGTGAGCTGCTTGAAGAGCTTTCACTCCTTCTGGAGCAGCTACCAGACAGACAAACTTGATGTTTGATGCGCCACGTTTTTTAAGCGAGTCAACAGCCAAGATTGCTGAGCCACCTGTTGCCAACATTGGATCCACTACAAAGATTTGACGTTGGTCAATATCCTCAGGCAATTTCACCAAGTATTCAACTGGTTGAAGGGTTTCTTCATCACGGTACATACCGATGTGACCAACTTTGGCTGCTGGAACCAAGCTCAAGAGGCCATCTACCATCCCGATACCTGCACGCAAGATTGGGACAATCGCCAATTTTTTCCCAGCCAATTGTTTTTGAACGGTCTTTGTGATAGGTGTTTCGATTTCCACGTCTTCAAGTGGAAGATCACGAAGTACTTCATATCCCATCAACATTGCAATCTCGTCTACTAGTTCACGAAAAGCTTTTGTAGAAGTATCTGTACGACGCAAGATTGACAATTTGTGTTGAATGAGTGGATGATTAATGACTTCAATTTTTCCCATTTTCTGAGTTCCTTCTTTCAATTTATTCTTCTTATTATATCAAAAAACGGTTTAAAAAGCTTTCTAAACCATTTATTTTTATTAAATTCTAAATCAAATCTGCCTCTTGGAGAGCTGTCTGAACAGTCTCTAATGGTAAATGGGTCAACTCGGTGCCTTTTTCGTGATAAAGGTACTGGGCATAGTCATCCATTCGGTACTGGTTGATATAAACCACGCGCTTGCAACCAACTTGTAGCAGTTGTTTGGTACAGTTCAGACAAGGGAAATGGGTCACATAGGCTGTAAATCCTCTTGGAACCCCTCGTTCAGCCCCTTGTAAGATGGCATTGACCTCAGCGTGAAGGGTTCGGACACAGTGACCTTCAATGACCAGACATTCGTGATCGATACAGTGCTCCGTTCCTGATACAGAACCATTGTAGCCTGTTGAAATGACTTTATTGTCCTTAACGAGGACAGCTCCCACCTTGGCACGTTTGCAGGTCGAACGATTGGCAATCAGTAAGGCCTGGGCTGCAAAGTACTCATCCCAAGCCAGTCTTTTTTCTGTCATAATTCTTCTCCTTATCCCCTATTTTTTGAAAAATGGCAAGCGTAAATCTGCAATCTTTTCAGCTGGAACCTTCATTCCATCCTTGATCCATTTGAGCAGAACCGATACGATGGCAGAGCTCCAAAAGGAATGAAGGTAGCTGCTAACGCCTTTTGACTTTCCGTGGTATTTTTCCAAAAATTCCTGCATGGCTTGGACAAAAATCTTTTCTAAGTGGTAGTCCAGAGCAAGTTGGATAACCTTGGCTTCTTTCTTGGCTGCTCGAAAAAGATGCACCCAGACCAGATAAAGATCGGTTTTGACATCGTAGTGGCTCAACTGTTCCATAATGTTATGGACACTGCGTTTAAAGACACTTTCTAAAATCGCTTCCTTGGAGTCATAATTGCGATAAAAGGCAGCGCGTGAGACACCGGCCCGCTTGACCAACTCTGAGATACTAATCTTAGCCAAGTCTTTTTTCTCCAGAAGTTGCAAAAGCGCTGTTTCAATTGCTTCTCTGGTCAAAGAATTGGATTCTTGATTGGATTTTCTGAGATTTTCAAGAGATTTTTCAGATATTTTACGTTCAGACATAACAATTTCTTTCTACTTGTGACAACAGAGAGGTGGTACTTTTGTTTCAAGGGCTTTCATGATATAATTGTAAAAAAAGACAGAACCTTTGTCAATGTATAAGTGACAAAGATGGAGAATTTCTATGACTTGGAAGATTGTGGCTGACTCGGGTTGTGATTATCGTCAATTGGTAACTCCCGCTATCGATACTGAATTTATCAGTGTTCCTTTAACCATTCAAGTGGCTGATCAGGTCTTTATCGATGATGCTAATCTCGACATTGATCGTATGATGGAAACCATGTATGCGACTTCTGAGGCTTCAAAATCAGCTTGCCCTAGCCCTGATGATTACTTGCGTGCATTTGAAGGTGCTAAGCATATCTTTGTCGTTACCATCACTGGTACTCTTTCAGGCAGCCATAATAGTGCACAACTCGCTAAAAATATCTACCTCGAAGAACACCCTGACACTCAGATTCATGTTATCGATAGTTTATCTGCAGGTGGGGAAGTTGATTTGATTGTCGAAAAAATCAATGACTTGATTGACCAAGGACTTTCTCATGAGGAAATTGTTGAAGCTATCACAGCCTACCAAGAAAAAACGAAGTTGCTCTTTGTCCTTGCTAAGGTTGATAACTTAGTTAAAAATGGCCGTTTAAGTAAGCTTATCGGTACGGTCGTTGGTCTTCTCAACATCCGTATGGTTGGGGAAGCAAGTGAAACTGGAACCCTAGAGCTTCTTCAAAAGGCTCGTGGTGCTAAAAAGTCCCTTCAAGCAGCCTATGAAGAACTCATCAAGGCTGGCTATGCTGGTGGTCGTATCATCATGGCTCATCGCAGCAATGAAAAATTCTGTCAGCAATTGTCAGACCGCTTGCTGGAAACATTCCCACAAGCCAATATCAAAATCCTCCCAACGTCTGGTCTCTGCAGTTTCTATGCAGAAGATGGCGGTCTGTTGATGGGATATGAAATTAACTAAGATTATGAGCAACAAGAGATGCCAAGCATCTCTTTTTTTTTTGTGGTACAATAGAGCTATGAAACATTTTGATACTATTATTATCGGTGGAGGGCCTGCTGGCATGATGGCTACGATTTCTAGTAGCTTTTATGGACAGAAAACTCTTCTCATCGAAAAAAATCGGAAACTCGGAAAAAAATTGGCTGGAACGGGCGGTGGTCGTTGCAATGTAACTAACAACGGAACTCTAGATGACCTACTGGCTGGCATTCCTGGAAATGGACGCTTTCTATATAGTGTCTTTTCCCAGTTTGATAACCATGATATTATCAACTTTTTCACCGAAAACGGTGTTAAACTTAAGGTTGAGGACCACGGCCGCGTCTTTCCTGCCAGTGACAAGTCTCGGACCATTATAGAGGCGCTGGAGAAGAAAATCACTGAACTAGGTGGTCAAGTTACGACTCAAACAGAAATTGTTTCGGTTAAAAAGGTAGATGACCAGTTTGTCCTGAAGTCCGCGGACCAGACCTTCACTTGTGATAAACTCATTGTCACAACTGGTGGTAAATCTTATCCTTCTACAGGTTCGACCGGATTTGGTCACGAGATTGCCCGCCATTTTAAGCACACCATTACTGAGCTTGAGGCTGCTGAAAGTCCTTTGTTAACAGATTTTCCGCATAAGGCCTTGCAGGGAATTTCACTAGACGATGTGACCTTAAGCTATGGTAAGCATGTCATCACTCACGATCTGCTCTTTACCCACTTTGGTCTATCCGGTCCTGCTGCTCTGCGTATGTCAAGCTTTGTCAAGGGTGGAGAGGTTCTCTCGCTAGATGTTTTGCCTCAACTTTCTGAGAAGGACTTAGCTGCATTTCTAGAAGAAAATCGGGAAAAATCCTTGAAAAATGCTTTAAAAACTTTGCTTCCAGAACGTTTGGCAGAATTTTTGGTGCAAGGCTATCCTGACAAAGTCAAACAGCTGACTGAGAAAGAACGGGAACAACTTCTCCAGTCCATCAAGGCCCTCAAAATCCCTGTCACTGACAAAATGTCTCTGGCTAAGTCCTTCGTCACCAAAGGAGGCGTCAGTCTTAAGGAAATCAATCCTAAAACCCTTGAAAGTAAGCTAGTCTCTGGGCTCCACTTTGCTGGCGAGGTACTGGATATCAATGCCCACACGGGTGGGTTTAACATCACTTCTGCCCTCTGTACCGGCTGGGTGGCAGGCTCAAATCCAATAAATACCAAATAAGAAAGGAAGTCCTTTGGAACATATTATTTTACTAAGAGGCATTACTCCTAATGGAAAAAATGCTATCCCGAAAATGTCTTATTTGGTAAATATTTTGACAGAAGCTGGTTTTCAACACGTTCGAACCTATATTCAAAGTGGGAATATCATTCTTGAAAGTGACTTAGATTTAGAAGAAATACGAGAACGCGTCCATACTCTGATAAAGGAAAAAATTGGAGCCGACTTAAAAATGGTTATCAAGAATAAGAACGATCTTGAAAAGATTGTTCATGAGAACCCGTTTAGAGAAGACTATCTTCATGATCGTGTACATGTGATTCTTTATCAGGGATTTATCCAAAGTCTGCCACTAGAAAAATTAAAAGCTGACTATGGCGAAGAAGAAATTTGTATAGGCGATCACTGTCTCTACCTCTATCTCCCTAGAACTGCAAAACAAAAAAAGCTCAACACCAACTATCTTGAAAAACTTTTTGGCGTGGATTTAACCATGCGAAAGTTAAACGTAGTAGAAAAATTACTAACAAAATAGGAAAAACAATATGAACAGACGAGAATTAGTCGAATTTGTCAACATGTGCATGATTAAAAACGGTGACAAGGTTCTGGTCCAAGATCGAGTTAGTCCCGACTGGCCTGGCATCACTTTCCCTGGCGGGCATGTAGAGCGCGGGGAATCTTTTACCGATGCAGTTATCAGAGAAATCAAGGAAGAAACTGGTCTGACTATTTCCAGACCCCAACTTTGTGGAATCAAAAACTGGTACGACGAGGAGGATTATCGGTATGTCGTCCTCTTTTACAAAACAGAACACTTTACTGGTGAACTCCAGTCTTCAGACGAAGGGAAAGTCTGGTGGGAGGATTTTGACAATCTATCTCATCTAAAACTTGCAACTGAGGATATGTCTGATATGCTTCGTGTTTTTCTAGAAGAGGGTCTCAGTGAATTCTTCTACTATAAAGACGGCGATGACTGGCTTTATGAGTTAAAATAAAAGAGCAGAAAAAAATGACCTGAGCATCAAACTCTAACTTTTGAAGCTCAGGTCATTTCTTAGTTCTTTTTAATCTGATAATAAATAAGATCCGCAACGTAGTCTTTTCTCTCAACCCCATTGGCAATGGTTTTTAGATAGGTCATTCCAGCTTTTTCCATGACTCGGCCTGAAGCTGGATTGAGACTGGCATATCTTGCTCTGACTTTTTGAAAGCCTGCTTGAGTAAAACAGAAGTCTAACACAGCTTTCAAGGCCTCCGTCATCATACCTTGGCCCCAATAATTTTTTCCTAAAATATA
This sequence comes from uncultured Streptococcus sp., assembly GCA_905373305.1. Classification (GTDB taxonomy): domain Bacteria; phylum Bacillota; class Bacilli; order Lactobacillales; family Streptococcaceae; genus Streptococcus. The sequence continues at coordinate 11,289 of CAJPSM010000015.1, forward strand.
CCCAATTTCACAACTTGAATCGTCTTCATCCATTGAAACGATGCTAATATCTCCAATCACTTGCTCTGGATTGTCTTTGAGACAAATGGCCCATTTGTAATAGTTGGGATTAGCATAGGAAGCAACCCAATTTCGAATCGAGTTTCGAGTTACCTCAAGATTCGGATGGGGATCCCAGGTGACATAGGTCAGATTATCAGCAGACGAAGCCCAATTTTGAAACATGGCTTCCGCATCACTCTCCACAAATCTTCTCAAGATTAAACGGTCTGTCTGTAACGTTTGCGTACCGATTGCTTCCATGATGCGACCTCGCTTTCTATCTTTGGGAGTAGGTTTATACTTCCATTGCTCTACCTTACTCTCTATTCAAGACGAGAAGCAAAGAAAGTCCACTGGATCTTCCTCGTTCTTCTGTTTCTAAACTCGGGGTAAAAAGGTCCCCCGGACTAACTCTCACTTTTTTATTTCAAGGTGAGAGGCTAAAAACCTCCACTGGAGGTTCCTCGTTTTCCCGTTTCTAGACTCGGGCTGAAAACCTCCACTGGAGGTTTTCACTCCCAAAAGTCATCAAAGACGGTGATTGGTAAGTGGCGTTTGTGTTGGCCTTTATGCCACCAGTTTTCGATTCTTGCTTGAGCTTCTGGGCTGATTGTTTTGCCTTCTAGGTAGTCATCAATCTCTGCATAAGTAACCCCAAGTGCCACTTCATCAGCTAGACCTGGTTTGTCTTCTTCTAGGTCTGCGATGGGTACTTTTTCATAGAGGGCAGGGTCTGCGCCAAGCTCTTTCAAAAGTTGTTTCCCTTGGCGTTTATTGAGGCGGTAAAGAGGGAGAATATCCGCACCGCCGTCACCAAACTTGGTAAAGAAACCTGTGATATTTTCCGCAGCATGGTCTGTTCCAATGACCGCTCCGCTATGGGCTCCAGCAAGCGCATATTGAGCAATCATGCGGCTACGAGCCTTGATATTTCCTTTATTAAAATCCGTCATTGGACTGCCTGTAGCTTCTACCGCTAAGGCCATAGCATCAACAGAGTCCTTGATATTGACTACCACACTGACATCTGGTTGGATGAAAGCAAGGGCTTTTTGAGCGTCGTCTTCATCAGCTTGGACTCCATACGGCAGACGCACTGCGATAAATTTGTAGCTATCATCTCCAGTTTCTGCTCGCATTTCTTCCATGGCTAATTGTGCCAAGCGTCCTGCTAAAGTCGAGTCTTGTCCTCCAGAAATTCCTAGTACAAAACTTTTAAGAAAGGGATGTTTTTTCAGGTATTTTTTTAAGAAATCAATGGAACGACGGATTTCTTCCTGGGCGTCAATCACTGGCTTGACACCTAGTTGTTGGATAATGGTCTCTTGCAAACTCATTCTTCTTCTCCTTCGCCAAGGGCTTCTTTGCGCATCTTATCAATCAAGTCCATCTTATCTTGCCAAATATCACGCGCCAAATCTACTGGATAGTGCTGTGGATTGAGTACCCGTTTATACTCATCCCAAAGCTTGTCAAATTCCTTGCGAGCATAAGCCTGAATCTCAGGCAAACTAGGCAAATCGTAAACCAATTTCCCTTCTTTGAAGATGTCCACCAAAAGAGGAACAGCATCAAAATTTCGAACAGTCTTCTTGATGTAAGTATAGGTCGGATGGAACATTTTGATTTCAGTCATGCTGGCAACATCAACACCGTCATAGGTGATGTAGTCACCTTCTGACTTGCCTTTTTCACGACTGGTAATACGCCAAACCTGTTTCTTACCTGGAGTAGATACTTTTTCAGCATTGCTTGAAAGCTTGATGGTATTGCGCAGATGACCATTTTCATCTTCAATGGCCACAATCTTATAAACTGCGCCAAGAGCAGGCTGGTCATAGGCTGTAATCAGCTTGGTACCGACACCCCAGACATCGATCTTAGCCTTTTGCATCTTGAGGTTGAGGATGGTATTTTCATCAAGATCATTGGAGGCATAGATCTTAGCCTCTGTGAATCCAGCCTCGTCCAGTTGTTGACGGACTTTCTTGGAGATGTAGGCAATATCCCCAGAGTCGATACGGACACCCATAAAATTAATCTGGTCCCCCAACTCACGCGCCACTTGAATAGCAGCTGGCACACCGATTCGAAGAGTATCATAAGTGTCAACCAGAAAGACACAATTTTTGTGGGTCGCCGCATAGGCCTTAAAGGCCTCATAGTCATTTCCATAAACTTGTACCAAGGCATGGGCATGGGTACCTAAGACAGGAATACCAAAGAGCTTCCCTGCTCGCACGTTGCTAGTTCCGTTGGCTCCACCAATTACAGCCGCGCGTGTTCCCCAGATAGCTGCATCCATTTCTTGCGCACGACGTGTCCCGAACTCCATCAAAGGTTCATCCTCAATGACCGAACGAATACGTGCTGCCTTGGTCGCTATCAAGGTTTGAAAGTTAACGATGTTTAGGAGAGCAGTTTCGACCAATTGACATTGGGCTAGAGGTCCTTCCACCTGCACAATTGGCTCATTAGCAAAAACCAAGTCCCCTTCCTGAGCGGAACGAACCGTTAGTTCTAACTTGAGATTTCGGAGGTAGTCCAAGAATTCTCCATGATAGCCAAGTGACTCCAAGTAGTCAATATCGCTATCTGAAAAGCGCAAGTCTTCAAGATAATTTACAATTCTTTCCAAACCAGCAAAAACTGCATAGCCGTTGTTAAAGGGTTGCTGGCGGAAGTAAACCTCAAAAACCGCTTTCTTATTGTGAATTCCTTGGTCAAAGTAAACCTGCATCATGTTGATCTGGTACAAGTCTGTGTGCAAAGTTAAACTATCATCTGGATACATCTGTTTTCCTTCTTCCTTGTTTGTAAGCCATGAAAGCCTTTAGTCGCTTTCCCACCATCTGATGAATTAGTACTATTATAACACATTTTATCGAGATTGATAAAAAGCTAACAAGCTATTCTCCACTCTCCAGCACATCCATATCTTGCTCAAACTTTTTCTGAGCCCATTCGCCATAACTTTTAAGACCGAGATTGCCGATAAAAACCCATGGAAGGTAAATCAGATAAGTAATGACCCAAGCAGACAAGTATTTAACGTTCAGAGGATTGTGCTGATAAATTTCGATATTGAATTGATAATTCTGCACCATCAAGAGAGTCGTAATAGCGAGAGTTACCAGCAAGCACCCTCCAATCGTAAAATGAAAACGACTATAGTAGGTCACTCCAAGTTGTCGTGCACGATTGAAAAAGAAGAAAATTCCTAAAAGAAGGGTAACCAGAAGAATATTAGGATTAAAAAGAGCAGGTGCTAATACAGCCACCAAATAACTTAGCAGAATGAGCCCGATAAACACATGAAAAGACTCTGTCCCAGCTTTGTTGATCAGTTGCTCTTCTCTTTCGTCTAATAATTGATAATAAAAAAATCTATTTTTCATCTTCTTCCTCCCAAACTTGCTGATTTCTGCGATTCAAGTATAGGATTACTCGGTCCATAGAATAACTCCCAACGAGATAGATGATAACTGCTAGAACCGCTTTTAGGGAGTACTTCCAAGTCAATAGACTGACCAGTTCCTCGCGATTTCCTACGATATCAATCAATAAAATCACTATAGAAAATCCCAAAGCAGATAAAACTCTTTCTTTTCCAGTATTTTCAACAATATTCCGAATATCAATTCCTACATACATGCGGCGAATAATGGCATACAAACCAACTCCGATCAATAAAAGTAATTCTGGCAAATAGGACAGAAGTGTTAAATTGAAAATATAAACTTTGGCAAAAATTTCCAGTGCCAAAAATAGGTACATTCCCAAGAGAATTTCTCCTGAAATCTTTCCATCCAATTTTTCCGTACGTTCATCTTTGATAACAAGTTTTTTTCTATTTTTCATCTTCTTCCTCCCAAAATAGTTGGTCTAACGTTTTGCCTAAGCATCTGCAAATGGACTGGCAAAGGGAGAGACTAGGATTATATTTCCCTGCTTCTATCAAGCCGATAGTCTGCCTCGTAACACCCACAGCTTCTGCCAAATCACCTTGTGTCATATCAAGCTCCACACGAGCTAGTTTTAACTTTAAATTTTTAGCCACTAGCATCCTCCTTCTATTTTTTAAAAAGTTGCGCTTCTTTTTAAAAACATTATACCATATATCTAACTTAATGCAATATATAAATGACATTTTGTAATATTTTATTAACAAAAAACTCTCTATCACAAAATAACAGAGAGTTCTGAGTTTAAATATAGGATTTCAAAATATCAACGACATCACTTCTTTTCTTGATCTGATAGGCCTTGATTCCCAATTTCTGAGCTGCGATTGTATTGTTCTCAATATCATCTAGAAAGACACAATGTGTAGGATTTAACTGGTATTTGTCGAGAATCTCCTTAAACATTGCCAAATCAGGCTTTATAGCTTTTATATCACAGGATAGGACAAAGCCATCTAAAAGTTCTTTTATGGGAGATAGCTGCTCTTCCAGCAAGTCATAAAATACCTTTGAGGTATTGGACAAGACAAAGATGCGATGCCCCTTTTTCTTTAGTTCTGACAAAACAGGAAAGACTTCCCTATAAATATCAATGTAGCTAGGCCAATTCCAGATAACTTCTTCGACCTTCTTTTGATAGGTACTTCCAATCATCGACACAACTTTAAGCACTAATTCTTGTCTCGTCATGGTACCAAGATCTAATCTTTCCCAAAGCCCCGACTGAAAAATGGTCTTATCTAAAATCAGATAATCTTTCTTCATCTCCGAAACGCCTTGCAAAATCTTATCCTTGTTCCATTCTAACAAGACGTTGCCCATATCTAGTATTATGTCCATTAGCCCACCTCCATAGTGATGTGAAGATTTCCTCTTTGATTTATACTTTCATATTCAGCTTACAAATCCTTTTGGTAATAAAATCTTTGCCCTGTGTAGGGATAGTCTTGCAAGGTAAAGACCTCCTTGTAGCCATACCTTTCGTAAAAGTCTGGCGCTTGAAACTGGTAAGTATTGACAAAAGCAAAACGACAGTTTCGATGCTTAGCTTCACTTTCTGCTTGCTGCAATAGTTTTGAACCGATTCCTTGTCCTCGTAATTCCTCTTTCACAAACAAATACTCGATTTCCAACCAATTTCCAAAAGTCTCTGCTACCAAGCCCGCCAAGAGATTGCCCTTTTCATCTTCGACATAAAGATTCAGTGGCTCGCTTTCAGCCTCTTCTCTTTTGGAACGATTATAAGCACGAATCAGATTTCCTATTTCTTGCGCTTTCTGGGACGCTTTATTTTCCAATCTAAAGTGCATCCAAACCTCCTTCGAACTGTTACAGCTTGATTATAATCTTATTTCAATAGACTGTCAAACTAAAAAGAACTCACCAAGCAAAGTTGATGAGTTCATGATTTATTTCCTAAATTTCCACTGGCTATAAATTCCGAAACCGATAATCCAGATAGCAGAACCAACTGCTCCCATAAAGGTAGATTCTTGTAAAAAGAGGGTTACAAAGACAAAGATAAAGAAGAGCATGGTTAAAGGATTTAAGAAACGATACTGAGGCATGAGGTAGCCATCCGCCATGAAGTCTTGTGACTTGCGGTATTTGAGATGGGCCACCATGATCAAGATATAAATCGCGATGTAAACACCTGATGAAGACGCCGTAATCAAAGCAAAGGCATCGGAAACACCTGGCAAAACATTGATAAAGGCAGCTAGAGCAATCAAGATTGCTGAAGCAATGATGGCATTTTGTGGAACATTATGGCGAGAAAGAGTATCTGCCTTGATCGCTTTTAAGAATCGATTGGGCGAATCATGGGCAATCTGGTAGAGGTGTCGCCCTGTTGAATAGAGAGTTGAGTTAAGAGCAGATGCTGCCGACGTCAAAACAACGAAGTTAATCAGAGCTGCCGCCCACTTGATACCTGCCAGCTCAAAAACCGTTACAAATGGTGAATCTGAAGAAGCAAGTTCTCTCCAAGGAATAATAGACATAATGGCTAATAGAGCTCCACCATAGAAGAAGACAATTCGGAGAGGAATTTCCTTAACTGCTTTTGGCAAAACCTGACGAGGATTCTTCGTTTCAGAGGTTGTCACTCCGATAAATTCAATCATCAGATAGGCAAAAAATACCATTTGAAAGGCCATGACAAAGTTCATGACTCCATTTGGGAAAAGAGAGAATTGATTGCTGATATTTGCCAGACTTGCAGCACCATATGGTGTTTCAAATCCTTTCAAGACCATAAAGGCTCCCGTTGCAATCATAGCTAAAATAGCCACAATCTTAACCATAGCAAACCAAAACTCGACTTCTCCAAAGAGCTTAACCGCAATCAGATTGACCAAGGCCAAAATCGTTAAAAAGACAAGCTGAATCAGCCAACTAGGCCAGCTCGGAAACCAAAACTGAACATAATGCGAAATCGCAGTGATTTCTGCCATACCGATAAAGACGACAGACAACCAATAAGACCAAACTGAGAAATAACCCCAGCCTTTCCCCAAATGACGGGTGATAAAGTTGATAAAAGTATGTTGTTCTGGATCCTGATACAGCATCTCCCCAATAGCCCTCATCATCAAAAACATAAAGGCTCCTGTAATCATGTAAATCAGGATGATAGAAGGTCCAGTAAGGCTGATAGAACGACCAGCACCTAGGAAAAGACCTGTTCCGATTGTTCCCGCAATAGCCATCACCTGAACATGACGATTGGTTAATCCACGATCCATCTTATTTTTTTTCTTATTTTCACTCATATAGTCTCCTATTTTATTCAAAAAACCAAAAAGGAGTTGAGCAAGGCAAAGCCTCTACTACTCCTTTTTCATTCTATTTAGGCTGTTTTTTCAACCTTTAAGATTTTGACATCATAGCTACCAACTGGTGTCTCGATGGTCGCTGTATCACCAGTCTTCTTGCCGATCAAGGCTTGTCCAATCGGGCTCTCATTTGAAACCTTACCAGCAAAAGCATCTGCACCTGCAGAACCGACGATGATATAGACTTCTTCGTCATCTTCCCCGACTTCTTGGATTGTTACAGTCTTACCGATAGCTACCTCATCTTGGGCAACTGCATCACTATTAACAATTTCAGCATAGCGAATTTTTGTTTCTAGACTAGAAATTTGTCCTTCAACAAAAGCTTGCTCATCCTTGGCTGCTTCGTACTCGCTGTTCTCTGAAAGGTCTCCGTATGAACGTGCGATTTTAATACGTTCTACTACTTCCGGACGACGAACGAGTTTCAACTCTTCTAATTCTTTTTCAAGTTTTTCCTTTTCTTCAAGGGTCATTGGGTAAGTTTTTTCTGCCATTTTTCTCAACTTTCTTTTCTTAATTTGTTTTTAAAACAAAATTATGTGGAAAACCACATAATTTTAGTTTGAACTACTTGATTGTGTTAATTTGCTGTTGATGTGTTCTGCAACGTTTTGATCATGTTCTTCTTTGGTCGTTGCAAAGTATACTTTACCATCTTCGACATTGGCTACAAAGTACAAGTACTCACTCTTTGTCTGGTTTACACTTGCTTCAATCGCATCTAAACTTGGGCTATCAACCGGTCCAGGCATGAGGCCAAGGTGTGTATAAACATTGTATGGTGAATCAATCGTTGTATCAATTCCAGCGTCATCTGCTAAACTAATCTTTTGACCAAGTTTTCCTTGAGCATATAGGATAGCGATATTACTTTGAAGTGGCATACCGACATTCAAGCGGTTATAGAAGACACCTGCGATTTTCTTACGGTCTTCGGTCTTAGCACCTTCTTTTTCGACAAGAGAAGCAATGCTGAGCAATTCATTTACTGTCAGATTCTTTTCTTTGATTGTAGCATAATATGGTGACAAGGCCTTATCCATAGCAGCAATCATCTCATCAATCAAACTTTCAACTGTAGTGCTTTCTTTGATAGTATAAGTTGCTGGGAAAAGGTAACCTTCTAGGCGATAACGAACCCCACTATCTTTTGTTGGGAGACTTCCAAGCAAGTTTGGATACTTGGCTACTAATTGGGAGATAAAGGTCTCATCTTGAGCTTTTGCCAAGAAAGCATCCGCAGTAAGAGGTTCTTTAAATTCACCTTGAAGTTGTCCTACTGTTTGAGCGATTTGCTCTAATGTATAGCCTTCTGGAATTGTCAGGCTTGCAAGAGCTGGTTCTTGAGGTTCAGGTGTCCCACCTTTTTCCAATTCTTGAATCAACTCATCCGTACTCATACTCTTCTTCAAGTTGTAATAACCTGATTTCAAGTTGGCATGACTATAGTATTTAGCATAAAGGCTAAAGATAAGTCCATGTTTAACCAAACCAGATTTTTCCAAGGTACTTCCGATTTCTTGTACATTAGAACCTTCTGGGATTTGAACTGTTACATACTCCTTAGAATTTGCATCAACTGGTTTCAAGGATTCTTGAACGTAACCATAACCAAAGAATCCACCAATACCCACGAGCACTAGGAGAACTAGGAAAGTTAGCAAGCAGCCTTTACCTTTTGATTTCTTCTTTTTCTTAGCTGGATTTGTTCCTTCACGACGACTGCGTCGTGGAGCATCTGCTAGGTTATCAACTTTCTCAACTGGAGCAGGGACTACATTCTCCACAACAGGAAGGACTGATTCTTCTTTTTTGTCATGCGTTTTATAGGAAACAGCCACTTTAGTTGGAGTAGTGTTAAACTCTTTGTCTTCCTTTTTAGGCTCTACAGCATCAATCTTGGCTTGTGCAGGCTCTTCTAGTTTCGACTCTTCTGGTTCTGGTGCTGTCACTTCGCTTGATTCAAAACTTGGACGTGGTGGCACGCTTGGGGCATTTTTAAGGATTTCATCCACAGTTGACAGAGAGTCTACCATTAAACCTTCTGTGGCAAGATTTGGTTCTTGTTCAGAAGGAGCGGGTGGAGTTACTTGAGAAGATGGAGTTGGAGTGGTCGAACTTTCATCTTCTTTCTCCCTTCTTTC
>CAJPSM010000016.1 GCA_905373305.1 uncultured Streptococcus sp.
GGATTTCTCCAACTATTTCAACCATTGCTATTGTCTTGATTGCTGCGGTCTTTCTGGAGTATCTCCGTACGGTTTACAAGAACTTTATGGAAATCGGGACAGCCATCCTCATGTCTACAGGGCTTGCAGTGTCACTTATCGTCATGAGTAAGGGTAAAAGTTCGAGTTCCATGAGTTTGGACCAATATCTCTTTGGTTCGATTGTGACCATTAGCCAGGAGCAGGTAATTTTCCTCTTTGCCATTGCTGCGGTCGTTTTACTCTTGACTTTCTTGTTCTTGCGACCAATGTATATCCTGACTTTTGATGAAGACACGGCTTTTGTGGATGGTTTGCCCGTTCGTACTATGTCTATCCTCTTTAACATGGTGACAGGGGTGGCGATTGCTCTCATGATTCCAGCAGCAGGAGCCCTATTGGTGTCGACCATTATGGTCTTGCCAGCTAGTATTGCCCTTCGTCTGGGGAAAAACTTTAAATCCGTTATGTTGCTTGCCAGTGCTATTGGATTTTTGGGAATGGTAGCAGGACTTTACATTTCCTACTATGCAGAAACCCCTGCCAGCGCTAGTATCACCATTATCTTTGTAGCTGTCTTTTTGTTAGTCAGCCTACTGAAACGTTTTATCAAATAGGAGAATGAAATGAAAAAAATTAGCTTACTACTAGCTAGTCTATGTGCCCTGTTTTTAGTGGCTTGTTCCAATCAAAAACAGGCAGATGGGAAACTAAATATCGTGACAACCTTTTACCCTGTCTACGAATTTACCAAGCAAGTCGCAGGAGATATTGCTAATGTAGAACTTCTAATCGGTGCTGGTACAGAACCCCATGAGTATGAACCGTCTGCCAAGGCAGTTGCCAAAATCCAAGACGCAGATACCTTTGTCTATGAAAATGAAAATATGGAAACTTGGGTTCCAAAATTGCTAGAATCCTTGGATAAGAAAAAGGTGAAAACTATCAAGGCGACAGGTGATATGCTCCTCTTGCCAGGTGGTGAGGAAGAAGAGGAAGGGCATGATCATGGCGGTGAGGGTCACCATCACGACTACGATCCCCACGTTTGGTTATCACCAGCACGCGCCATCAAACTGGTAGAGCATATCCGTGACAGCTTGTCAGCAGATTATCCTGATAAAAAAGAGACTTTTGAAAAGAATGCAGCTGCCTATATCGAAAAATTGCAAGCCTTGGACAAGGCCTACACAGATGGCTTGTCTCAAGCGAAACAAAAGAGCTTTGTGACCCAGCACGCTGCCTTTAACTACCTTGCCTTGGACTACGGTCTCAAGCAAGTATCCATCTCAGGTCTCTCACCAGATGCAGAGCCATCAGCAGCACGTTTGGCAGAATTGACAGAGTATATCAAGAAAAACAAGATTTCTTATATTTACTTTGAAGAAAATGCCTCACAAGCCCTCGCCAATACACTCTCAAAAGAAACAGGCGTCAAACTAGACGTGCTCAATCCGCTAGAAAGTCTGACAGAAGAAGCAACCAAGGCCGGTGAGGACTATATCTCCGTGATGGAGAAAAACCTCAAGGCTTTGAAACAAACAACAGACCAAGAAGGACCAGAAATCGAGCCAGAGAAGGAAGAAAATACCCAGACAGTTCACAATGGTTACTTTGAGGATGCTGACGTCAAGGACCGCACCTTGAGTGACTATACTGGTAACTGGCAGTCAGTTTATCCTTTCCTTGAGGATGGAACCTTAGATCAAGTCTTTGATTACAAGGCTAAGTTGACTGGTAAGATGACTAAGAATGAGTACAAGGCCTACTATAGAAAAGGTTATCAGACAGATGTGACTAAGATCAACATTACTGATAACACTATGGAATTTGTTCAAGGTGGCCAAAGCAAGAAATTCACCTACAAGTATGTCGGCAAGAAAATCTTGACTTATAAGAAAGGCAATCGTGGTGTGCGCTTCCTCTTTGAAGCGACAGATGCGGATGCTGGACAGTTCAAGTATGTTCAGTTTAGTGACCACAATATCGCCCCAGTTAAAGCAGAACATTTCCATATCTTCTTTGGAGGCACCAGCCAAGAAGCTCTCTTTGAAGAGATGGACAACTGGCCAACCTACTACCCAGATAACCTATCTGGTCAAGAAATCGCCCAAGAAATGTTGGCGCATTGATGTAAGAAAAAATCCCGCAAATATGCGGGATTTTTTGGTAGAAACCTTTATCTGCTTAGGTTGCGAGACGGTAAACCGCCTCTGCGTAGATGTCCATAGCGCGATAAAGATCGTCTAGGACAGTTGCTTCATTTGCCTGATGTTCAGTTTGTTGTGCTCCTGGGAAAAGAGCGCCAAAGGCTACACAGTTTGGCATGGTGCGGGCAAAGGTAGCACCACCTGATGAGAGAGGAGGAGTTTTATCTCCGGTTTTTTCTTGGTAGACTTGCATAAGGGTAGTGACAAGTTGGCTATCTCTTGCGACATAGAGGGGTGCTAGATAGTCAAATTCTTGGTAGTCAAGTTGATAGTCTTTGGCGCACTGAGTGAGCTGTGCCACCAGTTTCTCCTTATCTGCTAGCACAGGTATGCGTATATCGATCCGAATCTCGGAGCGATCGGGATTGATGGTCAACCCTGCAACGTTAAAGGAAAGGGAACCAGACGGTTCATCAGCGACCTCTCCAAAGATTCCAAGCCCTCTACCATCTTGCCCTGCTTTGTCGGCTAGAAAATGGAGGGTAGGGTGTGGTTGGAGAGGTGCGAGTACACTAGCAAGCCGAATGACTGCATTGACACCTTGACTAGCATCTTTGGCGTGCTTAGGTACCCCGAGTACGGTCACAGTTTGGTCTGAAGTTTGGTAATCATAACCAGCTTCTTTTAAACCTCTACAAACCGCTTCATAAAGAGGACCTTGGTAACTTGCCTTATCTGGTACAACATTAAAGGCACCTCCGACATCGAGCTTGAGAAGATCAGAGCCGGGTCCATGAAGCTTGACTTGAAGGAGCCCCTTTTCAGCGTATGTCAAAGGAAATGATGAATCTGGTGCAAATCCCATGCTGGCTTGCTCTTCGAGGGCGTTGTAGCGTGCCATACATCTCCAAAGAGTTTCTTCATCCGTACCAAAGATAAAACGCACGCGCTTCTTAAATTGGATGCCTTGGTCAAGCAAGCTTTTCACTGCGTAGAGAGCTGCCAGTGAAGGACCTTTATCGTCCTGTGCCCCTCGTCCATAGAGTTTGCCTTCTCTGATAGTTGCTTCAAATGGAGGAGATTGCCAATCTGACAAATCTCCTGCGGGTACAACATCCAAGTGGCAGAGGATGGCAAGGAGTTCTCCCTCACCAACCTCTGCATAGCCATAATAGCCCTTGGAATCAATATAGGTTCGAAAGCCAAGTTCATGGCAGATTTCCAGCGTCTTTTCTAGGACGTCTTGAATAGCTTGTCCAAAAGGTGTCCCATTTTCCCCTTCTTGGAGAACAGATGGGTAGGAGATGAGAGTCTTTAGACTCTGTATAAAGCTCTGTTTAATGGAGTCAGTGATGTAGACGGTCATTCGTTTCACCTCACACTTTGTTCTAAAGGAATGGAAGGAAGGTACCTAGGATAAGAAGAAGTATGCTCACAATGACAATAACGACAATGAGTTTAGTAACAAATTTCCACCAAGTTCCTAGACTGATACGGCCGAGCGCGAGAGCCCCCATAACGATACCAGAAGTTGGAGCGACAAGGTTTAGTACACCAGATGCAGATTGATAGGCAGTGATGATGAGACTAGGTTTTACGTTAACGAACTCACCAAGTGGTGCCATGATTCCCATTGTAGCACTAGCAAGTCCAGATGAAGATGGGATAAGGAATGACATAGGAAGGTAGAAGAGGTAAGTCAAAACGATGAAGACTTGAGAAGAGAGACCTTGAAGTCCGACTTCACCCCAGTGTAGAATAGTTGCAGTAATCATACCGTCGTTCATGATAACTTGGATACCACGAGCCACTGCACAAATCAAGGCTACGGTGAGAAGATCTGCTGCACCAGCCATAAAAGTAGAGATAATCTTGCTTTCCTTGAGACCGTAAACAACACCAATAAGAATACCCATCACAGCAAAGAGCATAGCCCCTTCTGGGAAGTACCAGCTACCGAATGGCAAGGCAGATGAACCGATAACTCCACCGATAACAGGAAGACCAATCAACCAATTTTTGAAGTCTTCAAATAGAGTGATATGCAAGTCTACCCAAGGGATAAAGCTGGCGATCATGATGATGAAAGTCAAGATGAACAAGGCAAGAACATGTTTTTGTTTCTTGTTCAAGACAGATGGAGCATTTTCGTTATCAGTGACATTGAAGTGTTTAAGGTCTTCTTCACGTTGAGAGTAGACAAGTGATTTTGTGGGATCCTTTTGGATCTTTTCTGCATAGCGGTAGACAAAGTAAGTACTGATACCTGTCATAACAAACCAGAAGATGATACGAAGGATAACCCCGTCCATAGATGACACACCTGCGGTATCAGAAGCGATAACAGTAGCAAAAGGATTGAGAGTAGAGGCAAGACAGCCAACTTGAGAACCTAGTAGGATGATGGCAACGGCAGTAATGCTATCAAAACCAACAGCCATCATAACAGGAACAAGGAGTGGATAAAATGCCATGGTTTCTTCACCCATACCATAAGTTGTTCCTCCAAGCGCAAAGAGGGGCATGAGGATGAGGATCAGCATTTTTTCGCGTCCTTTGTATTTCTTAACAATAGAGGCAATACCAACATCGAGTGTGCCTGTCGCATTGACGACACCTAGAAATCCTCCAACCATGAGGATGAAGAAGGCTACGTCAATAGCGGCTTTAGTTGGTTCGTGACCGAGCATCGCCCGGATTGGAGCCATTAGAATATCGTAAATCCCTTGGGGATTAGAGTCAACAGTTTGATAGGTACCTGCAATGAGGCCACCTGCTTCGTTCGTGTCATACTTACCTGCTGGAATGATCCAAGTCAAGATTGCCATGATAGCAATAATAATGATCAAAACAGTGTAAGATGAAGGCATTTGGAACCTTTTTTTTGTTTTTTCACTCATTTGTTTTTCCTCCTAAACTATGCCACAAAGTATAAAAACGAATGATGTTGGTTTACCTGAGTGCTCCTAGTTAGAGCTTGTACTTGGGTTAAAATGGCTAGTCTTTAACAATAATTGTTCCGCTTTCGGACTCGATCAAGGCGCCTAGATTGCTGAGGGAAGTGATAACAGCCTTGCCTTCTGGGTGGTTGGTTACAAAATCGATAGCAGCTTCGACCTTGGGTAGCATGCTACCCGGCGCGAATTGTCCTTGTTTGATGTATTCTTTTAGTTGACTGACGGTAACGTGTTCAAGTTTTTCTTGGTCTGGTTTATTGTAGTTGACATAAACATAGTCTACGCTAGTAAGGACGATAAAGAGATCAGCTTCGACGAGTTCTGCTAGTCGTTGAGACGCAAAGTCTTTATCAATAACGGCTTCGACCCCACGTAAGTAACCGTTTTCATTTTTAACAACAGGGATACCACCTCCACCTGCTGCGATGACAACTTGACCATTATCGAGCAAGGTGCGGATGCTGTTGATTTCTTTAATGTCGATTGGTTTTGGTGAAGCCACTACTTTACGCCAGCCACGACCGGCATCTTCTTTGAAGGTTGCTCCTGTTTTTTCGCTCTCAGCTTTGGCATCTTCTTCTGAGTAGAATGGACCGATTGGTTTGGTGGGATTGATAAAGGCAGGGTCTTCTTTGTCTACTATAACTTGGGTAACAACAGAAGCGACATTTTTATCAAGTCCTACATCGAGCAATGCGTTATCAAGAGCACATTGTAGCCAAAAACCGATACTACCCTCGGTCATGGCAACCAAAGAATCAAGGGGGAAGGCAGGGTTTTTTTCCGAATTTGCCATCAAGTGTTGAAGCAAGAGATTGCCAACCTGAGGACCATTTCCATGAGTGATGATCAGTTCATCTCCGTTTTGAATCAACTTGACCAGATGACGAGCTGTTTCTACCAGAGCAGCTTGTTGAGCTTGGGCAGATGGGTCAGTGGAGAGGATGGCATTTCCGCCTAAAGCAACGACGATTTTTCTATGAGACATGAGCTCTCCTTCCTTTAATATGGTAAACCTGACAGAACTCCAAGAGCTACAGGCAGGTATGATGATAAAATATGAAGTGGAGGTAGCGTCTTTTTAAAAGACAAATTAGTCATTACTACTAATAAAAGGGGTTGAACGCACAGCTGACGTTTATCAGAATGAGACTAGGAAGCAGGAAGATGACAAGAGTAAGATGGCAAATCTGTCAAACGGAATCCTTGCTTTCTTTCGCTAGAACTGATAAGCTATCATAGCTTTCGTCTCAACCCCTGTGTTGTGTATACGAGTAAGTTTTATACTTTAGGAATGTAGAGATTTCCAAGAGTAGCAGCCATAACAGCTTTGATAGTGTGCATACGGTTTTCTGCTTGGTCAAAGTGGCGAGCATACTTGCTGCGGAAGACTTCGTCTGTTACTTCCATTTCTTCTACGCCAAATTTTTCAGCAACATCTTTACCATAGACAGTGTGAGTGTCGTGGAATGCTGGTAAACAGTGGAGAAAGATCAAGTTTTCGTTGTTTGCTTTTTTCACTAAGTCCATATTGACTTGGTAAGGTTTCAAAAGTGCAACGCGTTCTGCGAATTTGTCTTCTTCACCCATAGATACCCAAACGTCTGTGTAAAGTACATCAGCACCTTTGACAGCTTCGTCTGCATTTTCGGTGATGAGGACGTGTGCACCACTTTCTTTAGCAAATCCTTCAGCCAATTCAACGATTTCTTTTTCTGGGAAGAGTTCTTTTGGTGAGAAGATGTGAACGTTAACACCAAGGATAGCACCTGTTACGAGCAAGCTATTGGCAACGTTGTTACGTCCATCACCACAGTATACCAATGTCAAGCCTTCCAAGCGACCGAAGTTTTCTTGAACAGTCAAGTAGTCAGCGAGCATTTGAGTTGGGTGCCATTCGTCAGTTAGACCGTTCCATACTGGAACACCTGAGAATTCTGCCAGTTCTTCAACCATACGTTGGCTGAAGCCGCGGAATTCAATCCCGTCAAACATACGACCCAAAACTTTTGCAGTATCTTCAGTAGATTCTTTTTTACCTAACTGAATGTCATTTGCTCCGAGGTACTCTGGATGAGCACCAAGGTCAATAGCTGCAGTTGTAAAGGCTGCACGTGTACGAGTAGAAGTTTTTTCAAACAAGAGGGCGATATTTTTACCAGCAAGGTAGTGGTGTTGGATATTGCGTTTTTTCAAATCCTTCAAGTGAGCTGAAAGACCGATAAGGTATTCTAACTCTGCGCGAGTAAAGTCTTTTTCTGCTAAGAAGCTGCGTCCTTGGAATACTGAATGTGTCATTCTATTATTTCCTCTTTCTATTTTTTACATTTTTTATTGACAAATACTAAACAGCGATTATACTTCTTCGCGTTCAAATGGCATAGACATACAACGAGGTCCACCACGGCCCCGAACCAATTCACTTCCGCGGATCTTAATCAAGCGAAGCCCGTATTCTTCTAGGATCTTGTTGGTAATGGTATTGCGGGCATAAACGACGACTACACCAGGTGCGATGGTCAAAGTGTTGGAGCCATCATTCCATTGTTCACGCGCAGCTGCTACGATATTGCCACCACCGCAACGGATCAAATGAACTTTTTCTATGCCGAGGTTCTTCGCAAGAAGTTCAGCTAAGTCACCTTTTTCTTCAACAATCTTGAGTTTTTCATCTTCATAAGTGACAGAGTACACACGAAGATCGCCTTCGATTTCTGGGTGAATTGTGAACTTGTCATAGTCAACCATGGTAAAGACAGTATCCAAGTGCATGAATTTACGGTTGTTAGCAAATTCAAACGCCAATACTTTCTTGAAGCCAATATTTTTCTTGAAGATGTTCACCAAGAGTTTTTCAATCGAAGCTGCGTCTGTACGTTGAGAAATACCAACTGCTAATACATCTTTAGAAAGAACTAACTCATCTCCACCTTCAATACGTGTATCTTCTTCACGGTTGTAAACCAACTCCACTTTTCCACCATAGATTGGATGGTGTTTGAAAATGTATTTACCATAAAGAGTTTCACGGTTACGAGTATCTGCATACATGTGGTTAAGCGATACGGCATTACCAATGGTTGCAAATGGGTCACGAGTGAAGTAGAGGTTTGGCATTGGGTCGATAGCAAATGGATAGTCTGACTCAACCAAGTCAGTCAAGCCTTTTGCTTCTTCAGGAATTTCTGGCAATTCAACTTTCTGAACACCAGCCATAGTTTTTTCAACCAATTCTTGGTTGTCCTTGATACCGTGAAGCAATTCACGAATAGCCACCTTGGTTTGACGACCACGGATGTTGGCTTCGTCTAAATATTCCTCGATAAATTGATCGCGGATTTCTGGGGAAGTCAATGACTCAGCAGCCAATTGCTCTAGGTAAAGGACCTCAATTCCTTCATCACGAAGAGCTTGAGCAAATGCGTCATGTTCTTTTTGAGCATCTTCCAAGAATGGAATGTCATCAAAAAGAAGCCTTTCGAGATAGTCAGGCAACAAGTTTTCCAACTCTTTGCCTGGACGGTGCAACATAACTTTTTTCAGTTTCCCAATTTCTGAGAATACCTGAATCGGATGTGAAGACATGTGTTTTCCTCCTTAAAAATTTTTACGGTGGCACCTTTTTGGTACCGCTTACATTTACGTTATATCACATTCTCAGAGGCGTGTCAATAGTAAAAAATGATTAAAAATTTGGACAAAACAAGGTTTTAGTAGTATTTTATGTTATTATACGATAGCAAAAGGGATTACAGGAAATAAATGTATAAACTTCTACTAAAAAGAATATAATTTTTTTTGAAAAAATTATGCTAAATTTCACATTTTAAGAAGAAATGTCCAGATTTTAATTCAGTTCTGACGAGGAATTGAGAGGAGCTGTGATTGAAAGTTGCTTAGAAAATTATATGAAATCTATCAGAAAAGTTTTTCCTCTAGGCCACTTTAAATGTATATTGTACAAATTATAGAATCTTTTCCGAGTATTTAGGGAGACAGCCTTGTCTTATTGACGGTACATATATTTTTTGTTATAGTCAACGAGGTAACAACTAGGAAGAATGCTTTATTCACAAGTTGTGGATAAGTTTGGGGAGAGCAGGAGGTTTACCTAAAATCCTAGAGTGTCCTTGATAATAGTACGGGCAACTAGTAACTGGCTATCTTGCCAGTAGAAATCCTAGTGGAGTGGGGATTTGAGCAGGTCTGCCTGAGGGTGACAGGTTCAAAGTCAAAGAGCTGGATTCTGTAAAAGCTAGTTTTTAGGCATGTTTTCTTATCCACAAGTTGTGGATAACTTTTGGAACAAGAGAAAGAGATATGAGATGATGAGTAACATAAAACCACATGGACCATTACCCAGTCAGGCCCAGCTAGTCTATCTGGGAGATGAGCTAGCAGCCTTTATCCATTTTGGCCCCAATACCTTTTATGACCAGGAATGGGGGACAGGTCAGGAGGAGCCTGAACGCTTTAACCCGACCAAATTGGATGCGCGCCAATGGGTTCGAGTGCTTAAAGAAACAGGTTTTAAAAAGGTGATTTTGGTGGTTAAGCACCACGATGGTTTTGTGCTCTACCCGACAGCTTATACAGACTACTCGGTCAAGGCTAGTCCTTGGCGGGATGGAAAGGGGGACTTGCTCCTTGAGGTTTCCCAAGCTGCAACTGAGTTTGACCTGGATATGGGAGTTTATTTGTCTCCCTGGGATGCCCATAGTCCCCTCTATCATGTGGATCGAGAAGCGGACTACAATGCCTATTATCTGGCTCAGCTGAGGGAAATTTTATCAAATCCTGACTATGGGAATGCTGGTAAGTTTGCTGAGGTTTGGATGGATGGTGCCAGAGGGGAAGGGGCCCAGCAGGTCAACTATGAGTTTGAGACCTGGTTTGAAACTATTCATGACCTACAAGGGGATTGCTTGATATTCTCAACAGAGGGAACTAGTATTCGCTGGATTGGCAATGAACGGGGCTATGCAGGGGATCCCTTGTGGCAAAAAGTCAGGCCCGACCAGTTGGGGACAGAGGCTTCATTAGATTATCTGCAGCACGGAGATCCCTCAGGTACGCTGTTTTCAATCGGTGAGGCAGATGTTTCCCTTCGCCCGGGTTGGTTTTACCATGAGGATCAGGATCCTAAGTCTCTCGAGGAATTGGTCGAAATCTACTTTCACTCAGTGGGGCGGGGAACGCCTCTCCTGCTCAATATTCCGCCAAAACAAGATGGGCTCTTTGATGAAAGGGATATCCAGCGACTGTATGAATTTAGAGCCTACCGTGACGCACTCTATAGCGAAGATTTGGCTCTGGGAGCCAAGGTATCTGGCCCTGCTCTATCAGCAGACTTTGCCTGTCATCATTTGACAGATGGACTAGAGACCAGTTCTTGGGCAAGTGATGCAGAACTGCCAATTCAGTTAGAGCTTGATTTAGGGGAATCTAAAACTTTTGATGTGATCGAGTTGAGGGAAGAGTTGAAGCTAGGGCAACGCATCGCTACTTTCCATGTTCAGGTAGAGTTGGATAGTGTCTGGCAGGAGTTTGGGTCAGGCTTTACAGTGGGTTATAAACGCCTTTTGCGAGGTTCCGTGGTAGAGGCTCAGAAGGTGCGTGTAATCATCACAGAGGCACAGGATTTGCCTTTGTTAAGCAAGATTTCACTTTATAAAATACCTAGCTTGTCAAAAAAAGAAGCCGTTCAGCAACTAGAGTTTTCAGAAAAAAATCTAGCTGTGACCAAGGGAGAAAATGCCTATTTTACAGTTAAGCGCAGAGAATCTAGTGGTCCTTTGGAAGCTAAGATTTCGATTCAACCAGGGACAGGTGTGCATGGTGTCGCTTATCGGGACGAGATCCAAGTCCTTATGTTTCAAGTTGGCGAGACTGAAAAAAGATTGACGCTTCCAACCTTGTATTATACAAGGGATAAAACCTTGGATTTCTATCTGAACCTAATGGTGGGTGGTCATCTTATTGATCAACTCCAAGTCCAAGTTTCATAAAAGAAGAACCTTTGCGCGATGCAAAGGTTCTTTTGGTTATGAGTGATTTGGTAGCCAGCTGAGGGTGAAGGTCAGTTGCTCAGCTTTCAATAGGTCTTGGTGTTGAAGGCTAGATACTGGAGTATTGTCCAATCGGCATTCTTTGACAAAGTTGAAATGGCTGTAGTTTTGCTCGGCATGGATATCTAGCCATTTATTTTCTTTAGCTAGGTAGACACGGAGATGATCAAAGAGGGGGATTCCGAGGTCGTAACTTGGTTTTCCTGGGCAGGTCGGGTAGAATCCAAGAGCTGACCAGATATACCAGGCGGAGAGGCTGCCATTGTCCTCATCGCCAGGGTAGGCTTGCCAGCTTGGTTTGAAGGCCTTCTGACGTAGCGTCTTGATGAGAAGGCTAGTGTATTCAGGATAGTTACTGTAACGGAAGAGATAAGGAATGTGGAAGCTAGGTTGGTTGGAAATAGCGATTTGCCCAAAAGGAGCGGTAGCCATCTCGCTCATTTCATGAATCTCGTAACCATAGCCAGTTGTCTCAAAGAGAGGAGCATCCTGACAGGTTTTCAAAAGGTAGCGGCTAAAGGCTTCTTTTCCACCCATAAGTTGTATTAAACCTGGGATGTCGTGGAGGACGCCTAAAGTCGCTTGAATGGCAGAACATTCGGCATAGTCGCGTCCCCAACTGTAAGGAGAGAAGTCAGGGCGGAAGTTGCCTTGACGATCTCGCGCACGCATATAGCCTGACTTCGTATCAAATAGATGACGGTAATTCTGCGATGCGACCTTATAAGTCTGGGCGATGTCATTTTGACCAAGTTTTTCGGAACAGCTGGCGATACAAAAATCACTATAGGCGTAGTCTAGCGTGTGGCTGACACTTTCGTGGTGGTCGGTAGAGAGGTAGCCTAACTCTTGGTATTGGGTTAGTCCATGGCGACCATTGATGCCAAGAGGGTCGGACTTGGTGGCTGTCTCCAGCATGGCTTGGAGGAGTTCTTCTTCCAAGTCGGGAGCCATATCCTTGCAGGCGCTATCTGCGATAATGCCGTCTAAAAGAGTGCCAGGCATCATGCCACGCTCATCTGGAGCCAGCCATTTTGGCAGGAAACCAGTATCGCGGTAGCTATTGAGGAAACCTTCTAAAAAGCGGTGATAGTGTTCCGATATGATAAGGGCAAAGAGGGGGAAGGTGGTGCGGAAGGTATCCCAGAAACCATTGTTGCTGAAGAGGACGCCAGGTTTGACAGTACCAGTAGACAAATCCATGTGGATGGCCTGCCCTGACTCGTTCAACTCATAAAATGTCTGTGGGAAGAGGAAGAGTCTGTAGAGGCAGTGGTCAAAGAAGGTTCGGTCAGCCTCCCCGGTCTCTATAACATCAAAACGATGGAGGAGGTTTTCCCAGTCTGCTTGGGCATTTGCTTTACAGCTATCAAAGTCCGTCTGAGGTAGATTAAGCAGCGCTTGAGAAGGAGAAATAAAGGAAGTCGCTAGCTGGATTTCCGCATGACCGTCTGCGAGGTCAATTCGCCAGTCTCCGTATTCTTGGTTGACAGCAAGAATCTCCGTATTCATTTGTAGGGCAGTGAAGAGTATCAGCGGATTTTTATTGGTCTCTGTTTTGCCTTCTTGTCTGAGGGACAGAGTCCGCTTATCAACCTGCTCAACTGTTAGGTCATCTGCTGCGTGAAGATAGAGGGAGAGGGCTTTGCCTTGCTTTTGCTTTAAACGAATAGAAGCACCGTAGCAAGTCGGTGTGAGCTGGGTTTCAATCTGATAGCGCAGAGAAAAGAGTTTCAAATGGTGAGGCTGGAAGCAAGCTTTATCTATATCATAAGAAGACTGGCGGTGAAAGAGACTGTCTCCCCCAAGCTTGCCTGTGACGGGTGTTAAGAGCAACCAAGAATAATCACCAATCCAAGGACTAGGCTGATGGGTTAAGCGAATCCCCTGAAAGGTGGGTAGATGCGGATCGAAGAACCAAGCTCCCTCCTGGTCACTGGTCTGGGGCACAAAATAATTCATCCCAAAAGGCACGCCTGTATAAGGCAGGGTATTTCCCCGAGAGAAGGCATGCTTGCTAGCAGTACCAAAGCGGGTATCGATGGTCTCAAGTAGTGGTTTCATGATTATCTCTTTGTAAACGTTTTATATTTTATATAGTATAACATGAAATGAACAAAAAAGCTTCAGATCAATATAAATTCCTTAAAGCTTGATCATCTATGATATGAATGGTACGACGAACTTTTCGAATATAGTGATGTTCTTCAAAAATCTTAAATTTTCGCGAAATAGTTTCGGGTCTCGTTCCAAGGTAACTAGCAAGTTCCTTTTCTGAAATTGGCAAAGTGAAGGTGAGTTTAGGATTGTTACTTTTTCCGGTAAGGTGAATAAGATAGCAAGCAAGGCGTTGTTCTATTTTTTCAAAGGCTAATAAGGTGACTTGTTCTTCCGTCTGAATTGCTTTTCTGGCATTGAGGCGTAGAAGTTGCCAACTAAAATGTGGAAAGCTCTGGAGAAGGTATTGAAAATCCTTTTTATAAATGACACAGACTTCTGTAGAGACCAAGGCTTCCCCATAGAGATCCTGATTATTCTCTTCAAAGAGATAGTTTTCTCCTTCGTAATTTCCTTTGCTAACGATACGGATGCATTGCTCGGTTCCATCATTAGTCAGACGATAGACCTTAAATTGTCCTCTATTAACAATGATTAAGGTTTCCTCATCAAAGGGTGAGAAAATTAACTCGCCCTTTTTAAATTTCTTATGGTGAAACAGACTTTGGATACCCTGAAGTTCATCACGGGAGAGGGAGCTAAAAAGGGGAACGGTATAAAAGCATGGTTGGGACATAGAAACTCCTAATTTTGAAGAAATTTATAGAAACTTGACGAATATCAATTTTTTTATCATTTAGATACAGTAAAATAAAAAACACAATATATAGAGTGTGTTGTTTTGTAAAACACAATATATTGTACCAAAAAAGGAGAAGTCATGCAAAGAATTAGATTTTATTATATTAGTTTAAGTGGGAATACGAGTTCCTTTGTCCAGCGGGTCAGTCAATATATAAAAGCGACGTATCATAGAGAAGTTGAGTCTTTGAATGTAAAAGATTTAAAAGGGAAGGCAATCACAGTAGATGGTCCCTTTGTCAGTTTTTTACCAACTTATCTAGAGGGAGGAAATGGAATTGATACTGGTTTCCAAGAAATTCTGACGGGAAATCTTCGAAAATTTTTGGAGTATCAAGGAAATTTTCGTTATTGCCTAGGAATTATTGGGAGTGGTAATCGAAATTTCAATAAGCAATTCTGTCTAACGGCTTTTCAATATGCAGATCAGTTTGGCTTTCCTGTTATAGATGTTTTTGAATTACGCGGGACAGATGAAGATGTAGAGAGGATCTCCAAACATATTTTAGCTAGTTTTGAGAAAGCGGAGGAAAAAATAGATGTCAGCTACTAAGGATTATTTTGTTTTGAACAATATGGTGAACATTCCAATTGATGGTGAAATTCCTCTTTACTATGATAGAGAGGCCTTAACAGACTATTTAAAGAATGAAATTGAACCTCATACGATGCATTTTTCAAGTCTGAAAGAACGTCTCCAGTATTTAATTCAAGAGGATTATGTGGATGAAGAGGTTGTGGGCTTGTATCGCGGAGAGTCTGGTGAGATTGATAGTGATTTTTTAGAGGGCTTATATCAAAAAATCAAAGAACATGATTTTGCCTTTAAGAGTTTTATGGGAGCTTATAAATTTTATAATCAATATGCACTAAAGACTGATGATTCCAAGACCTATTTGGAATCGTTTGAGGACCGGGTGTTCCTTAATGCCCTCTATCTAGGAAATGGTGATCAGAACTTAGCGACAAAAATTGCGGAGGAAATGATTACCCAACGGTACCAACCTGCGACCCCCACATTCTTAAATGCAGGAAAAAAACGGCGTGGTGAGATGGTTTCTTGTTTTCTGATAGATCTCGATGACTCTATGTTATCTATCGGACGTGGGATTAACTCTGCTTTGCAACTTTCTAGACTTGGTGGTGGGGTTGGAGTGAATTTATCGAACCTACGTGCGAGTGGATCTCCTATAAAAGGAATTGAATATGCTTCTTCGGGAGTGCTCCCTGTAATGAAACTACTAGAAGACTCTTTCAGCTATAGCAATCAGCTAGGACAGAGAAATGGGGCAGGGGTCGTTTACTTGAATGTTTTTCATCAGGATATTCTCGCCTTTTTATCGACAAAGAAGGAGAATGCAGATGAAAAAATTCGTGTTAAAACCCTCTCTCTGGGGTTGGTCGTTCCGGATAAGTATTACGAGCTGATTAAAACAAATCAACCCATGTATCTGTTTAATCCTTATCATGTTGAAAAAGTCTATGGAAAACCTTTTTCGTACGTAGATATCACGACTGAATACGACCGATTGGTTGCAAATCCAGCTATTGAAAAGACAGTTGTTCAAGCGAGAGAATTGGAACAGGAAATTTCCCGCTTGCAACAAGAGTCTGGCTATCCTTATATTCTAAATATCGATGTCGCTAATCGCGCGAATCCCGTCAAAGGGAAAATCATTATGAGTAATCTTTGTTCAGAGATTTTGCAACCACAGACTCCATCCGTATTGAATGATGATTTGTCCTATCATGAGATGGGAACGGATATTAGTTGTAACCTTGGATCAACTAATATTGTTAATTTACTAAAATCTGAAGATTTTGCTGCCTCTGTTGATACAATGGTTCGTGCCTTAACGACTGTTACGGATCTAGAGTCTATTGAAGAAGTGCCTACAGTAAATAAGGGAAATCGTCTCTACCATACGATAGGGCTCGGAGCGATGGGATTACACACAGCTTTTGCTTTGCACCAAATCAAGTATGGTTCAAAAGAATCTCTAGAATTTACAGAAGCTTACTTCTTGGCATTGAATTATTATTCTTTAGTATCCAGCAATAGAATCGCAAGAGAGCGGCATGAGACATTTTATGAATTTGCGGATTCGAGCTATGCCGATGGAAGTTACTTTTCACCATATGTAGAGCAGGATTTTGTATTTAGATTTCCTAAGATAGCAGCCATTTTTAAGAATATGCCTATTCCAACGAAAGATGATTGGAAGGTACTAAGGGAGAAGATCATGAAAGATGGTCTCTACCATCGAAATCGTTTAGCAGTGGCGCCTAATGGTTCTATTTCTTATATCAATGAAACGAGTGCTTCTCTTCATCCGATTACTCAGTTGGTAGAGAATCGGCAGGAAAAGAAGGTGGGATCGAACTTTTATCCCGCTCCGTATCTGTCCAATGATACCTTACCATTTTATGAGACTGCTTATAACATGGATCAGCGTAAAATTATTGATGTGTATGCAGTCGCACAAAAACACATTGATCAGGGAATGAGTCTGACTCTCTTTATGCGTTCTCAATTACCTGAAGGACTATATGAATGGAAAACTAAGGGAAATACAATGCTAACGACACGTGACTTGAATCGCCTTCGGAATTACGCATGGCGAAAAGGGATAAAATCACTTTATTATGTCAGAACCTATACAGAGGATGACGAATTTAGCAGTGTAAATAGCTGTGAATCTTGTATGATTTAAGGAGAGAAGATGTCAAAAAAATTTCTATATTACAAAGCAATCAACTGGAATGAGATTGAGGATGAGTTAGATAACGCTACGTGGGAGAGAGCGACATCGTTATTTTGGCTAGACAATCGAATTCCAATTGAAAATGATAAACCTGCTTTTAATCGTTTGTCGGTAGAGGAGAAGCAAGAATTAAATCGTTCGCTGATCTTTCTTGCGAATTTATCAACTTACCAGTCGTTAGAGGCAGAGGAGTTTATACGGCATAGTGAACGCTCACAACAGGAGGTTGCTATTTTAAACAATCTACAGTTCACTGAAATGGTAAATACCAAGGCTTATAATACTATTTTATACTCCTTTAATGAGGATGAACAGGAGGTGGCATCCTTATTTGAGTGGGTAGATCAACATAAATTGGTAGTAGAGCGACTAGAAAGAGTCGACACGGTATATCATAGTAAAAATGCGATTCAGAAGCGCTTTATGGCTACTTGTGTTGAAGGAATCATGACTTATAGTCAACTTGCTTTTTTGATGAAATTGTGGATTCAAAAGGGATTTACTAATCTTGGTGAAATGGTGAAAATGATTCTCTTGAATGAGTCATTGCATTGTGACTATCTGATACATAAAGTCAATCTTCTTTTGGCAAGAATGGATAGAGCTGGCCAAATTTCATTTCAAGCCTGGGCTGTTGAAATGATTGACAAGATCTTAAAAACAGAGGGGAAAATCATTCGTGAACTTTATGTAGATGCTGACATTCAAAAATTGACTCAGAACCTTGTACAAAGAGAAGCCAATCATTTGTTAGAGAATATCGGGGTCGAAGAGAGATACCCGGTTGATAGGGAGATTCTCTCTGCGCTTGATCGAGTATTGAACAGACTGAGAAAGCACGAGCTTCTCGGGCAGATGTCTATCCATAGGATAGAAGAATCACGTGATGATGACTATGATTTTTGAGGAGGATTTATATGTTACATCGGACATTGAATTGGAAAGAAGTCGAGGATGAGTTAGACGACTATGTTTGGGATAAAGCCACGGCACAATTTTGGATTGATACTCGTGTTCCAGTATCAAATGACTTGCTTGATTGGAAGCAACTATCAGATCCGGAAAAAGAGGTTGTCAAGAAAGCGGTTGGAGGCTTGGCTTTGCTTGATACGCTTCAATCCGAAGAGGGATTGTATTCTATTAAACAGCACGTTCGAACTCGCAAGGAGAGAGCAGTTCTGAGTGATTTTACATTTATGGAATCTATCCATGCTAAGACATACGGTACCATATTGATTTCGTTAAATACTTTTAAGGAAATTGAGAAAATATATGATTGGATGAATCAGGATCCTAAAATGCAGTATAAAGCCCAAAAGATAAATGAGATGTATCAGCATGGAACCCCTCTACAGGTGATGGTTGCGAGTGTCTTTTTAGAAGGAATCCTATACTATAGCAACTTTTTCATACCGCTTTGGTATCGTGGACAAAATAAACTAGCTAATCTAGCAGAGTTAATCAAATTAGTAATTAGGGACGAATCTGTACATGGGACTTATCTGGGATATAAGTTTCGCTTAACCTTTGATGAGCTCTCAGAAGCAGAACAACATGAGTTCATAACTTGGATGTATCGTTTTTTAGATGATCTTTTAGAAAATGAGTTTGCATATACGGGTGAAGTCTATGCACCTATTGGTCTGGCAGAAGAAATAAAGGTATTTGTTAAATACAATGCCAATAAAGCACTACAAAATATGGGCTTTCAAAGTTATTTTTCGAATATTACAACGTCTGATGTAAATCCAATTGTTATGAATGGTATTTCGATTGAAACTGCTAATCACGATTTCTTTTCTCAAGTGGGGGCAGGATATCTAATGGGAAATGCAGAAGCAATGCTAGATGATGACTACGATTTTTAGAATAAACGAAACGATTCCAATGGAAATCTCTACATAATTTTTTCATAAGTTTGTTTCAAAACGCCTTTAGTTTGTGTATATCTTTTGGAGGCGTTTTTTTTTATACTGAACATGAAACTTGTTTGAAAGAGGTAAAATCGATTATGGTTTATTCGAAAGAGATTGTTAGAGAATGGCTGGATGAAGTGGCAGAGCGTGCCAAGGACCATCCGGAGTGGGTGGATGTCTTTGAGCGTTGCTACACCGACACCTTGGATAATACGGTCGAGATCCTAGAAGATGGATCAACTTTTGTCTTGACAGGGGATATTCCTGCCATGTGGCTTCGTGACTCGACCGCCCAACTAAGACCCTACCTTCATGTGGCTAAAAGAGATCCTCTCTTGCGTCAGACCATTGCAGGTTTGGTCAAGCGTCAGATGACCTTAGTGCTCAAGGATCCTTATGCTAACTCTTTTAATATTGAGGAAAACTGGAAGGGTCACCATGAGACAGACCACACAGACCTTAACGGCTGGATTTGGGAGCGCAAGTATGAGGTGGATTCGCTGT
Organism: uncultured Streptococcus sp.; assembly: GCA_905373305.1. Lineage (GTDB taxonomy): Bacteria > Bacillota > Bacilli > Lactobacillales > Streptococcaceae > Streptococcus. The sequence continues at coordinate 19,238 of CAJPSM010000016.1, forward strand.
GCTATCCTTTGCAGTTGGCTTATCTCCTCTGGAAAGAGACTGGCGAGACCAGTCAGTTTGATGACACTTTTGTCGCTGCGACCAAGGAAATCCTTCATCTGTGGACAGTGGAACAAGACCACAACAACTCCCCTTATCGTTTTGTTCGCGATACCGACCGTAAGGAAGACACACTGGTAAATGATGGCTTTGGACCTGACTTTGCAGTGACAGGGATGACCTGGTCAGCCTTTCGTCCGAGTGATGACTGCTGTCAGTATAG
>CAJPSM010000017.1 GCA_905373305.1 uncultured Streptococcus sp.
AAATAAAAGGTATAAAAAATGACATACGAAGTAAAATCTCTTAATGAAGAATGTGGTGTTTTCGGTATCTGGGGACATCCAGATGCTGCTAAATTGACCTATTTTGGACTCCACAGTCTTCAGCACCGTGGTCAGGAGGGGGCAGGAATCCTCTCCAATGATCAGGGGCAATTGAAGCGTCATCGTGATATGGGGCTTTTATCAGAAGTGTTCAGAAATCCAGCTAATTTGGATAAACTAACTGGAACGAGCGCGATTGGGCATGTGCGTTATGCGACTGCTGGCGAAGCTTCTGTTGACAACATCCAGCCCTTCCTCTTTCGCTTTCATGATATGCAGTTTGGACTTGCTCATAACGGAAACTTGACCAATGCCGAATCTCTCAAGCAAGAATTGGAACAAAGAGGAGCTATTTTCAGTTCAACTTCGGACTCGGAAATCTTGGCACACCTCATTCGTCGGAGTCACAATCCCAACTTGATGGGCAAAATCAAGGAGGCGCTCAGCCTTGTAAAAGGTGGTTTTGCTTATATCCTGCTGTTTGAGGACAAGTTGATTGCGGCCCTTGATCCTAATGGCTTCCGTCCACTTTCTATCGGAAAAATGGCAAACGGAGCGGTAGTTGTATCCTCAGAAACCTGTGCTTTTGAAGTTATTGGTGCTGAGTGGATTCGAGATTTGAAGCCTGGAGAGATTGTGATCATTGATGATAAGGACATCCAGTATGATAGCTATACAGATGATACACAGTTGGCGATTTGCTCTATGGAGTATATCTATTTTGCTCGCCCTGATTCTAATATCCATGGTGTCAATGTCCATACAGCTCGCAAACGTATGGGGGCTCAATTGGCGCGTGAATTTAAGCACGAAGCGGATATCGTGGTCGGTGTGCCAAATTCCTCACTCAGCGCAGCTATGGGCTTTGCAGAAGAGTCTGGTCTGCCAAATGAAATGGGGCTGATCAAAAACCAATACACCCAACGTACCTTTATCCAACCGACTCAGGAATTGCGGGAGCAAGGGGTGCGGATGAAACTGTCTGCCGTTTCGGGTGTTGTCAAAGGCAAACGTGTGGTGATGATTGATGATTCCATTGTTCGTGGGACGACCTCTCGCCGTATCGTTCAGCTTTTGAAAGAAGCAGGTGCGTCTGAGGTTCACGTTGCTATTGGTAGTCCAGCGTTAGCTTATCCATGTTTTTACGGGATTGATATCCAGACGCGTCAGGAGCTGATTGCGGCCAATCATACGGTCGAAGAAACTCGCCAAATTATTGGTGCGGATAGCCTGACCTATCTTTCGATTGATGGCTTGATTGATTCTATCGGCATCGAAACAGATGCGCCAAATGGTGGTCTCTGTGTCGCTTACTTTGACGGCGACTACCCAACTCCTCTCTACGACTATGAGGAAGACTATCGTAGAAGTTTGGGGGATAAGACCAGTTTTTACAAATAGACGGATAACGATTTTCCATTAAAGGAAAGGAATGAACAAAATGACGAATAAAAATGCTTATGCGCAATCCGGTGTGGATGTTGAAGCGGGTTATGAAGTTGTTGAACGGATCAAAAAGCACGTAGCTCGTACGGAGCGTGCAGGTGTTATGGGAGCTCTAGGTGGTTTCGGTGGCATGTTTGACCTTTCAAAGACGGGGGTCAAAGAACCCGTCTTGATCTCAGGGACTGACGGTGTTGGAACCAAACTCATGCTGGCTATCAAGTACGATAAGCACGATACCATCGGTCAGGACTGTGTGGCCATGTGTGTCAATGACATCATCGCTGCAGGTGCGGAGCCCCTCTATTTCCTCGACTACGTCGCAACTGGTAAGAATGAACCAGCTAAGCTAGAACAAGTGGTTGCTGGTGTGGCAGAAGGTTGTGTGCAGGCAGGTGCTGCCCTCATCGGTGGGGAAACAGCTGAAATGCCTGGTATGTATGGCGAAGATGACTACGACTTGGCTGGATTTGCGGTCGGTGTGGCTGAAAAATCTCAAATCATTGACGGTTCAAAGGTGGCAGAAGGTGATGTTCTTCTCGGACTTGCTTCAAGTGGGATTCACTCAAATGGTTACTCACTCGTTCGTCGTGTCTTTGCCGACTACACAGGCGAAGAATTCTTGCCAGAATTGGAAGGCAAGAAACTCAAGGAAGTCCTTCTTGAGCCGACTCGTATCTATGTCAAGGCTGTCTTGCCACTCATCAAGGAAGAGTTGGTCAACGGTATTGCTCACATCACAGGTGGCGGCTTTATCGAAAATGTCCCTCGTATGTTTGCAGATGACTTGGCTGCGGAAATTGAAGAAGACAAAGTTCCAGTGCTTCCGATTTTCAAGGCTCTTGAAAAATACGGTGAAATCAAGCATGAAGAAATGTTTGAAATCTTCAATATGGGTGTTGGACTCATGTTGGCAGTTAGCCCTGAAAATGTGAATCGTGTCAAGGAATTGCTGGATGAACCAGTTTATGAAATTGGTCGCATCGTCAAGAAAGAAAACGAAAGTGTCATCATCAAATGAAAAAAATAGCGGTTTTTGCCTCTGGTAATGGCTCAAATTTTCAGGTGATTGCCGAAGAATTTCCAGTGGAGTTTGTCTTTTCAGACCACCGAGATGCCTATGTGCTGGAGCGGGCAGACAAGCTTGGCGTCCTGTCCTATGCTTTTGAACTCAAGGAGTTTGAGAACAAGGCAGACTATGAAGCAGCTCTTGTCGAACTCTTGAAAGAACACCAGATTGACTTGGTTTGCCTAGCAGGCTATATGAAAATCGTTGGGCCAACCTTATTGGCAGCCTATGAAGGCCGAATCATCAATATCCATCCAGCCTACCTGCCAGAATTTCCAGGAGCTCATGGGATTGAGGACGCTTGGAATGCTGGAGTTACTGAGAGCGGCGTGACCATTCACTGGGTGGACTCAGGTGTGGATACAGGCAAGGTCATCAAACAAGTCCGTGTGCCACGTCTAGCAGATGATACTATCGAAAACTTTGAAGCTCGTATTCATGAGGCTGAGTACAAGTTGTATCCAGAGGTTATTAGAGAATTGTTGGATAAGTAAATGAAAGGAAATAACATGACTAAACGCGCCTTAATCAGCGTCTCAGACAAAGCGGGCATTGTTGAATTTGCCCAAGAACTTAAAAAACTCGATTGGGATATCATCTCAACAGGTGGGACAAAGGTTACCCTTGATAATGCTGGTGTGGAGACCATTGCAATTGATGATGTGACGGGCTTCCCAGAAATGATGGACGGTCGTGTCAAGACCCTTCACCCAAATATCCATGGTGGGCTCCTCGCTCGTCGTGATCTCGATAGCCACCTTGAGGCGGCTAAGGACAATAAGATCGAGCTCATCGACCTTGTAGTTGTCAATCTTTATCCTTTCAAGGAAACGATTCTCAAACCAGATGTGACGTACGCTGATGCGGTGGAGAACATCGATATTGGTGGGCCATCCATGCTTCGTTCAGCTGCTAAAAACCACGCTAGCGTAACGGTTGTAGTAGACCCTGCTGACTATGCTGTGGTTTTGGAAGAATTGTCAGCTAATGGCGAAACGACTTACGAAACTCGTCAACGTTTGGCAGCTAAGGTTTTCCGTCACACAGCAGCTTATGATGCCTTGATTGCAGAATACTTCACAGCTCAAGTGGGTGAAGCAAAACCAGAAAAGCTCACTTTGACCTATGACCTCAAGCAAGCCATGCGTTACGGTGAAAACCCTCAGCAGGATGCTGACTTCTACCAAAAAGCTTTGCCAACAGACTATTCGATTGCTTCAGCGAAGCAGCTCAACGGTAAAGAATTGTCATTTAACAATATCCGTGATGCTGATGCGGCCATCCGTATTATCCGTGATTTCAAAGACCGTCCAACCGTTGTAGCTCTCAAACACATGAACCCGTGCGGTATCGGTCAAGCTGATGACATCGAAACTGCTTGGGACTACGCTTATGAGTCTGACCCAGTGTCTATCTTCGGTGGAATCGTCGTTCTCAATCGTGAGGTGGATGCTGCGACTGCTGAGAAGATGCACGGTGTTTTCCTCGAGATTATCATCGCACCGAGCTATACCGATGAAGCGCTAGCCATTTTGACCAACAAAAAGAAAAACTTGCGTATCCTTGCCTTGCCATTCGACGCTCAAGATGCCAGCGAAGTGGAAGCAGAATACACAGGTGTGGTTGGTGGACTTCTTGTGCAAAACCAAGACGTGGTCAAGGAAAGCCCAGCTGACTGGCAAGTGGTGACCAAACGCCAGCCAACTGAGACAGAGGCGACTGCTCTTGAGTTCGCTTGGAAAGCTATCAAGTATGTCAAATCAAACGGTATCATCGTAACCAACGATCACATGACACTTGGTGTTGGTCCAGGTCAAACCAATCGTGTAGCTTCCGTCCGTATTGCGATTGACCAAGCCAAAGACCGTCTTGACGGCGCTGTTCTTGCTTCAGATGCCTTCTTCCCATTTGCAGATAACGTGGAAGAAATCGCCAAAGCGGGAATTAAGGCGATAATCCAACCTGGAGGATCAGTCCGTGACCAAGAGTCTATCGAAGCGGCGGACAAATATGGTTTGACTATGGTTTTCACAGGCGTGAGACATTTTAGACATTAAGAAGCTAATGTTTCAATATAAACAAAAATTGATTATAATAACATTTGTAAAAAGTAAGTCGAAAGGCTTGCTTTTTGGTATAATTGTAATAAATAAAACTATCAAGGAGTATATGCATGCCTTTAATTGAGAAATTTAAAATTAATAATCTTCACAATTATTATGATGTTGAGTTGAATTTTAAGAATGATAAGACTATTTACATTGGAGAAAATGGTGTTGGTAAGACCACTATTCTTTCGATGCTATATTATTTGCTTGATTTAAACTATGAAAGATTATCAAAATATATTTTTGAGAGTCTTGAAATTGAATTTGAAGGGAAAAAAAGTGTAAAAATAACTAAAAGTGATATTAAGCATATAAATTCAGTAGTCAGAAGTCGCAAGGTACGATATCCGAAATTTATAGTTGATGAATTGATTAATGAAATTGAACAAGACGAAAATTTGATGAACGAACTATTGAAATTAGAGACTACGACAGATTTTATATTTAATTTCGAATTAAGAAAATTATATGAAAAATATTCATTATTGCATAATTATCCCAAACCTCTTATTCAAGAACTCATGGTTGAGGTTTTAGAGAGAATTAATCCTTCAGAGTACATGGAACTAATAGGCTATATAGAGGAATTAAAAAATAAGTATAAAATTTTATACTTCCCAACTTATAGAAGAATTGAGGAAGATTTACGTAAATTAAATATAGATCCTAAAAATGTTGCTCCTGGAGAAGAGATATTAAATAGTAAATTTAGTGGAGAATTAATTCATTTTGGTATGGAAGATGTCGACCATAGGATAAAAGAACTATTAAATAAGATTAGTAAGGAAACCAACGAAAGTTACAATAATATGACTAGTGGTTTATTAAATACTTTTTCTAATGGGGAAAGTATTAAAATTTCTGGTGAGAATTTTGATCCTGAAGAAGTAGATATCGCTCTGTCTAGATTAGGTGATAAAATAACTGATGAAACTAAATCTATAATTTTAAGTAAGATACGTCAAGGTGTTTTGCACGAAGATAAATATTTGGACTATCTTGTTTCAAGTATTCTTGAAAATTATAGAACTTTGGCAGATATTGATAGTAGGATTAATGATTTTAATCAAAGAGTAAATAAATATTTGTTTAGGAAAAAATTTTATTATAATCCACAGTCGTTAAGGTTAGATATCAAGAGGATTGATAGTAACGAGGAGACTATTTTTAAGAAAAGTCAGGATGGAGAAATAGTTGAAGATATTATTGATTTAAGTAATCTTTCATCGGGTGAAAAACAGTTAATTTCAACCTTTTCCAAGATATTTTTAGAAGATGAAAAAGAACTTGTTATTCTGTTTGATGAGCCGGAGTTATCTTTATCCGTTCCATGGCAAGAGGAATTTATTTATGATATTTCTCAAGCAAGTAAGTGTAAATTTTTATTAACAGTAACTCATTCTCCATTCATATATAAAAATCTCCTACCTTATGCGAAAGAGATTGATAAGTGTATTAAGGAAACTTCGCAAAATAGAGATAATAAATTTACATATTTCTTTTTAGATGACGATAATGATGATGAACTGCCTTTTTAAATAAGGGGGATATAATTTGAAATCAGTAACAATAGAAAATCACCTAGAAAGTTTGACAGAATCCTCAGTTATTTGGGAAAGGTATACGAGAGATGCTAAGGCTAACCCTAATAGATATTTTGTATTTTATGAAGGAAAAGATAGGCAGTATTATGATTGTCGAATACGAAATTTCACTAAAAATTACAATGCATATGAGGTTGGTGGTAAGAGTAAAGTGTTGCAATTAGTTGATAAATTTACTCATGAGGAGGGTTATAAATTAAAGAATAAATTATTTTTTATAGATAAAGACTATGAAAAACACCGGTTAGATTCGGATGTATATATGACTCCAAAATATGCAGTTGAGAACTTTTACGTAAGCCATACAGCAATCGAGAGAATACTGAAAACACATTTTGGAATAAATGAAGATGATCCAGAGTTTGGCAAGGTATTAGATTTTTTTAATGAAAGATATAAAGAATTTATTCAACATCTGACGGATATGAATCTATGGGCTATTTGTTGTCAATTAAATGGGGTCAAAATAGACTTTGATTTGTTGGGGTTGAAAAATAATGCAGATAATATTTTAAAAGTTAAGTATAAAAAGTTAGAATTATCAGTTGAAGATATTAGTTTCTATTATTTTGAGAGGAAGTATGGTGAAAAATTAAGGGAGAAATCTGAAAGCGGGCTTGAGAAGAATGGTAGAGATTATACTGCTGAGCTATCTTATTTCATGGATAAAAAAGAATATATACGCAGTACTTTTGCCAATGATGTAGAGGAGTACCGTAGCTGTATAGAGAATTATTTTAGAGGTAAACAGTTGTTATGGTTTTTAAAAGAGTTTATATTATCCGTAGAAAATAAAAGTGGAGGTATTCTGCAAAAACAATTTTTTATTGATGATAGAAATATAATGACAGTGTTTACTAATTGTGCAGACACGCCTGAGTGTTTGAATGACTACTTGAAAAGAAAATGTTGCTTGATATTCAACTAGTCTTTATTATATGTGGAAATTATATAAGATTAGTTGAAACTTTGAGTAAATTTTTAGACATTAAGAAGACAAAAGGGAAGAAAACAGTTTCTTTCCTTTTTTTGTCTAAAACGCGGAGCGGAACGAGATTAAAACGAACGTTTGTGATATAATATTAGTAAATAATTCGCAAAAGAGGTTGAAAGATGAAGCTGTTAGTTGTCGGTTCGGGTGGTCGTGAACATGCGATTGCTAAGAAGTTGCTTGAATCAAAAGACGTTGAAAAGGTCTTTGTAGCTCCTGGAAATGACGGAATGACTCTGGATGGTCTGGAATTGATAAATATCTCTATTTCCGAACATTCTAAGTTAATTGAATTTGCAAAGGTCAACGGTATCGCTTGGACATTCATTGGGCCGGATGATGCTCTTGCCGCTGGAATCGTGGATGATTTTAACAATGCTGGGCTCAAGGCCTTTGGTCCGACTAGGGCTGCAGCGGAGCTTGAGTGGTCCAAGGATTTTGCTAAGGAAATCATGGTCAAATACGGCGTTCCGACAGCAGCCTATGGCACATTTTCAGATTTTGAGGAAGCCAAGGCCTACATAGAGGAGAAGGGCGCTCCAATCGTCGTCAAGGCAGATGGCTTGGCACTTGGTAAGGGCGTTGTCGTTGCGGAGACGGTTGAGCAAGCGGTCGAAGCCGCTCATGAGATGCTCTTGGACAATAAATTTGGCGATAGCGGTGCGCGTGTAGTCATCGAAGAATTTCTCGACGGGGAGGAGTTCTCTCTCTTTGCCTTTGTCAATGGGGACAAGTTCTACATCATGCCAACAGCACAAGACCACAAACGTGCTTACGATGGCGACAAGGGGCTTAACACGGGCGGTATGGGTGCCTATGCGCCAGTTCCACACTTGCCACAGAGTGTGGTTGACACAGCGGTTGACACCATTGTCAAGCCAGTCCTTGAAGGGATGATTAAAGAAGGTCGTCCTTATCTTGGTATCCTTTACGCGGGGCTTATTTTGACAGCAGACGGTCCGAAGGTCATCGAGTTCAACGCTCGTTTCGGAGATCCTGAAACTCAGATTATCTTGCCTCGTTTAACATCTGACTTTGCGCAAAATATCACGGATATTCTCGATGGCAAGGAGCCAAACATCACATGGACGAACAAGGGCGTGACTCTGGGTGTGGTTGTCGCATCAAACGGCTACCCGCTAGATTATGCAAAGGGTGTCGAGTTGCCAACTAAGACAGAAGGCGATATCATCACCTACTATGCAGGGGCTAAGTTTGCGGAAAATGGCAGAGCACTGCTATCCAACGGCGGACGAGTCTATATGCTAGTTACCACAGCAGATACCGTCAAAGAAACCCAAGATATCATCTACAAAGAACTCGACAAACAAAACACAGAAGGCCTCTTCTACCGAACAGATATCGGAAGCAAGGCGATTAAGTAAAGATATAAGAATAACGCGACGAAGTCGCCAAATACGATAATGGTTGCATAACTTGCGAGCATCAGCGAGCAATAAAATAACAATCACCGCCGTTGTGAAAGAAGGCTTGGCTTTGTTAGCCAAGCCTTCAGGGAAATCGGAAGACCTGGGGCTTCCAATTTAGGCATGAGACACCTTTGGTGGCTGCTGCCGTCCCTCACAACTTAAGGTGATTGAAAACAGAAAGGAAAGCAAAGGATACTAACTATGAAACCAGTAATTTCCATTATCATGGGCTCAAAATCCGATTGGGCAACCATGCAAAAAGCCGCCGAAGTCCTCGACCGCTTCGGTGTGGCCTACGAAAAGAAAGTTGTCTCTGCTCACCGTACACCTGATCTCATGTTCAGACATGCCGAAGAAGCTCGTAGCCGTGGCATCAAGGTCATTATCGCCGGTGCTGGTGGCGCAGCTCATTTGCCAGGTATGGTCGCAGCGAAAACAACCCTTCCTGTCATCGGGGTACCTGTCAAGTCGCGCGCTCTTAGTGGCGTGGACTCGCTCTACTCTATCGTTCAGATGCCAGGCGGTGTGCCTGTTGCGACTATGGCTATCGGTGAAGCTGGTGCGACTAACGCCGCTCTCTTTGCCCTCCGTCTCCTTTCAGTAGAGGACCAGGCTATCGCGACAGCATTGGCAGATTTTGCAGAAGAACAAGGAAAAATCGCAGAGGAGTCTACCAATGAGCTCATCTAAAACAATCGGAATTATCGGTGGCGGTCAGCTGGGGCAGATGATGGCCATTTCAGCTATCTACATGGGGCACAAGGTCATCGCGCTGGATCCTGCGGCGGATTGCCCTGCCTCTCGTGTGGCGGAAATCATCGTGGCTCCCTATAACGATGTGAACGCCCTCCGTCAGCTGGCTGAGCGTTGCGATGTTCTCACTTATGAATTTGAAAATGTCGATGCTGACGGTTTGGATGCCGTTATCAAGGATGGTCAACTCCCTCAAGGAACGGACCTACTTCGCATTTCACAAAATCGCATTTTTGAAAAGGACTTCCTCTCAAACAAGGCTCAAGTCACTGTGGCACCCTACAAGGTTGTGACTTCAAGTCAAGATTTGGCGGAGATTGACTTGTCCAAAAACTATGTCCTAAAGACTGCGACTGGTGGCTACGATGGGCATGGGCAAAAGGTTATTCGCTCGGAAGCAGACTTGGAAGAAGCCTGTGCACTAGCCAACTCAGCAGACTGTGTTTTGGAAGAATTCGTCAACTTTGACCTTGAGATTTCTGTCATCGTGTCTGGTAACGGCGAGGATGTGACGGTTTTCCCAGTTCAGGAGAATATCCACCGCAACAACATTCTTTCAAAAACCATTGTGCCTGCTCGGATTTCTGCAAGTCTAGCTGAAAAAGCAAAAGCAATGGCAGTGCGAATTGCTGAACAGCTTAACCTATCTGGCACCCTTTGTGTGGAAATGTTTGCGACTGCTGATGACATCATTGTCAATGAAATCGCCCCACGTCCACACAACTCTGGACACTACTCTATTGAAGCCTGCGATTTTTCACAATTTGACACGCATATTTTGGGTGTTCTCGGAGCACCATTACCAGCCATCAAACTCCATGCACCTGCTGTTATGCTCAATGTCCTCGGCCAACACGTCGAGGCTGCTGAGAAATATGTCGCAGAAAATCCAAGCGCCCACCTCCACATGTATGGTAAAATAGAAGCAAAGCATAACCGCAAGATGGGGCATGTGACTGTGTTTAGTGATGTGCCGGATAAGGTTGAGGAGTTTTTACAAAAATATGAAATAAGGTGAATTGTATGTTGTCTAAGGTTGAGATTGATAGATTATTAGAGAATGTTAAAAAATATAAAATTAAAAATGTTATCAATAGAATACATATTGAAAACGAAATTGCATCTTTAAAATTAGATGTTGATGTCTTTGAAATCGAAAAAAAATTAGAAGAACAGGGAATATCAATTAGTAATGACGAGGTTGATGAGGATGGAGAATCTGTTCAAATAGAGGTTCCTTTCAATCCAGAAAAGATAGACATTGTAATGGATAGGATAGTATGTATTAATTTGATAAATAGATTGAAAAATAATGCTATCGAATTAGCATCGGATTTTCAAAGAAAGGCTGGACTTTGGAATGCTGAACAAAAGAGTAGATTGATTGAATCTATTTTATTAAATATTCCTCTTCCTGCTTTTTATTTTGATTCTTCGAATAAAGAGAAGTGGCTGGTTATAGATGGTTTGCAGAGGCTATCGACTATAAATGAATTTGTTGTTCAAGAAAAATTTAGATTAACAAATTTAGAATTTTTAAAAGACTGGGAAGGGAGATTATTCTCGGAACTTCCTTATAGTATGCGCTCTACAATTGAAGAAACCAATTTTAATGTGTATTTTGTTAGAAAAAACACTCCGGAAAATGTTAAATATAATATTTTTAAAAGGATAAATACTGGAGGATTGATTTTAACAGCACAAGAAATTCGAAATGCCCTATATCAAGGTAAAGCAACAGTATTTTTATCAAAAATGTCACAAAATGAAAAATTTTTAACTGCAACTTCAAATAGCATAAAAACGAATCGGATGCTTGACCGTGAATTCTGTTTACGTTATATTGCTTTTACAAAATTATCTTTGAAAAATTATAATAATTCGATTGATGACTTTTTGATTTTAGCAATGAAATTACTTAATAATTCTTCTGGTGAACAATTAGATGAATATTACAAAGAATTTCAACAATCTATGAAAATTATTTATAATATTTTCGGTAGGTTCAGTTTTAGAAAACTACGATATGATAATAGGAGAACTCCTATAAATAAAGCAATTTTTGAAGGATGGGCACATATTGTTAGTAGTTTAGATGAATCTAGTCAAAACAAATTGGTTCAAAATAAGGAAATTTTGATAAATAAATTCACGGAGAGTTGTGAAGAAGACGCAAAGTTTGTAAATTATATAAAAGCTAATGATAAAAATTCAATTATAAAGCGTTTAAATACGATTGCTTCAATCGTCGAAGAGGTTTTAAATGAAGAAAATCCATAAAATTTCTTTAAAACATTTTAAATGTTTTAAAGAAAAAGAGTTCAACCTAAAGAATCTTAATGTTCTTACGGGGATTAATAGTTCAGGTAAATCAACTTTGATTCAATCTTTACTCATCTTAAGACAGAGTTTTGATGCAAGAATGATAGAAAGTGGTTTATTATTAAATTCAACTTTAATTGATTTAGGAACCATACAAGACGTTAGATATGATGGAATCATAGAAAACGATCCTAATATTCAAATCAATATTCAATTTGGTGACATAGATATGGAGAATGATTATATAGGTTCTGAGTCGGAGAGCGATTTTATGAAATCAACTAAACCTATTCACATTCCTGATGATTGTAATCTTTTTTCGGATGGTTTCAATTACATTTCCTCTGATAGAATCGGTCCTCAGAAAATCTACAGTAAATCGTATAGTGTAGTAAAAGAGAATAGGAGCATTGGTTTACATGGAGAATTGTTTGCTCATATGTATCAGTTGAATAAAGAAGAACCAACAATTTTAGCTGATACTTTAGAGAATGATCTTTCTAGATGGCTTTCTGAAATAAGTCCAGGTTTCTCAATTGATACATTAACTGACTCAAAAAGTAGTCAAGTAATTGAATTAACATTTAATGCTGGAAGCAATAGACAACGTTATAAATCTATAAATGTTGGCTTTGGGCTTAGTTATATAGCTCCAGTAATTGTAGCATTGTTAATGTCTAAAAAAGGAGATTTACTTATTATTGAATCACCGGAAGCCCATCTTCACCCTAAAGGTCAAAGGAAGATGGGAGAATTATTGGCAAAAATCAGTGAAAAAGGTGTTCAAGTTATTGTAGAAACCCATAGTGACCATGTTATAAATGGGATTCGTTTAGCAGTGAAAAATAAACAAATTTCGAAAGAAAATGTTAATTTTATGTATTTTTATAGAGATAGTAAAGGGCATGAGGTAGATTATATAGAGGTACTCAATGATGGGCAATTATCACATTGGCCAGATGGATTTTTCGATGAGTGGGACAATGCATTGTTTGAACTTTTAAGGAGAAATTAATGGAAATTCTGTTTCATAATGAAAGTTTCCCTGATTCCGTAGATAAGGTAGATATTTATAACTTTTCAGATAGTTTAAATAAATTGTATATTGTACACTGTGAATTGTCTAGAATAGTTAATCAAGGACAATTTTATGTGACAACTGAGCAATGTAAAAATAAAGGCGCTTTAATATTAGATAATCTATTTGCTGAACAACGGAAATTAACTGGCAAGATAAATATTGAGATTATTCGAGCTATTGGTCGAATGATTGATAAAGATATAAAAGACGTACCAAACGAAGAATTTAGTGTTGTTGTGAGTACTAATCAAGCAATTATTACTAATGGATATATAGATGAATTAAGTACAGATGTTCTTCATATCAATAATACATGTTTAAAAAATATATCTAATACTGAGCAATTTAAAACAAATAAGTTTTATTTACCGATAAGAATTTATGAATCAAATCCCAAACATGATATTCTCCAATTGGGTCACTTAAAAGGGAAAGGGACAGTCTCTATTATGGATTTAGAGGAAGGTGATGCTCAAATTGTTTTGAATAAAGCAATTCCTGATGGGGAGAAACTTTACAGTTACCATTACCATGATGGAAAATTTTATGAGTTTCAATGTCACAAAGATAATTGTTGGCATGGGTATTGTCCACATGATGGAATTCCAGAAAATATACAGAGACGGCTAAAAATTTTGGAAAGATGATAGAGTCAAAGGTTTGAGGAAAATAAAGATGAGAAATTTTTTAGAGAATATTCAAGAGCGAATGAGAGCAGATAGACAACTTCTTATTGATAATGCAGTATATACAGAACGACAAAATTGTATTTCTATTTCTACAATGATGCTTTTGGAAGCAGAAGTGGATGAAGAGAAAATAGTGTTTCTTTTACAAAAATATTGGGATTTACGTCCGAGTGAAGCAAAAAATATATTATATTTGCAAAAGACAGGAGATAAAATGAATAAGTGAAAAAAGGATAAAAGTGGTCATAATTATTTAACTGAGTATGTCTTGCTGGTTTCCTTAAAATTAAATTAAAATAGAAAGGGAAAAGGGAGCCTGTATCTGCTTAACTGAATACGGGCTAAGGACTTAATCAATTCCTATGATTCAAATAATCGTTAATGCCTTTGTCGAGAAAGGTAAGACTGGAGCAGTCGTCGAAGTCTTGTATGCTAGTAGCAATCACGAAAAGGTGAAGACCAAATATGAAGAGTTAGTTGCTCAATACCCTGAAAACTACTTAGCAATCTATGATGTCCCGCTAGATACGGATTTGAATACACTAGATCACTATCCATCTGTATGGATTGGGAAAGAAGAGTTTTAGTAGAGAAGCTTCGTTCACTTAGCTAGCTTATTCCCAAAAGCTTAAGAAGAAAGGAAAAGAAAAACAATGATCAACCGTTACTCTCGCCCTGAGATGGCGAACATTTGGAGTGAAGAAAATAAATACCGTGCTTGGCTTGAGGTGGAAATCTTGGCTGACGAGGCATGGGCTGAGTTGGGAGAAATCCCTAAGGAAGATGTGGCTTTGATTCGCGAGAAGGCGGACTTTGACATCGACCGTATTTTGGAGATTGAGCAGGAGACGCGTCACGATGTGGTTGCCTTCACACGTGCGGTTTCTGAGACTCTTGGTGAAGAGCGCAAGTGGGTTCACTACGGTTTGACTTCTACTGATGTGGTGGATACTGCCTACGGTTACCTCTACAAGCAGGCCAACGACATCATCCGTCGTGACCTTGAAAACTTCACCAACATCATTGCTGACAAGGCTAAGGAGCACAAGTTCACTATCATAATGGGTCGTACCCACGGTGTACACGCTGAGCCGACGACCTTTGGTCTTAAATTGGCGACTTGGTACAGCGAAATGAAGCGCAACATCGAGCGTTTCGAGCATGCGGCTGCTGGTGTGGAAGCTGGTAAGATTTCTGGTGCGGTTGGTAACTTTGCCAACATCCCACCATTCGTTGAAAAATACGTCTGCGATAAATTGGGTATCCGTGCTCAAGAAATCTCTACACAGGTGCTTCCTCGTGACCTTCACGCTGAGTACTTTGCAGTTCTTGCCAGCATCGCGACTTCAATCGAACGTATGGCGACTGAGATTCGTGGTCTTCAAAAATCTGAACAACGTGAAGTGGAAGAGTTCTTTGCTAAAGGGCAAAAAGGTTCATCTGCTATGCCTCACAAACGCAACCCTATCGGTTCTGAAAATATGACAGGTTTGGCGCGTGTTATCCGTGGTCACATGGTGACAGCTTATGAAAATGTTGCTCTCTGGCACGAACGTGATATTTCCCACTCATCAGCTGAACGTATCATCACACCAGATACGACCATTTTGATCGACTACATGCTCAACCGCTTTGGAAATATCGTCAAGAACTTGACGGTATTCCCAGAAAACATGATTCGCAACATGAACTCTACGTTTGGTCTTATCTTTAGCCAACGTGCTATGTTGACCTTGATCGAAAAAGGTATGACCCGTGAGCAAGCCTATGACTTGGTGCAACCAAAAACGGCCTACTCTTGGGACAACCAAGTAGACTTCAAACCGCTTCTCGAAGCAGATCCAGAAGTGACATCACGCCTCACTCAAGATGAAATTGATGAAATCTTCAACCCTGCATACTACACCAAACGAGTGGATGATATCTTTGAACGTATCGGACTGGGTGATTAATCCTAACAATAAAAAGCGAGATTCAATCTCGCTTTTTTATATGCTTATCGAAGGGTGTTAATCTTCTTTTTTCTTAGTGAGTCCGTAAGCTGCTAGTGTGGCCATGAGTCCTGCTGCGACCAAGCCTGCAGAGTCTTGACTTCCAGTTGCAGGGAGTTGTTTTTCATCTCCTTTGCTAGCAGTTGTTTCAGCTTGCTCAGCTTTCTCAACGGCAGTTCCGACTTCGACCACCTGAGCGACCGCTTCCTGCGATACCGCACTATTGACAAGGGTTCTTTCTTCCTTGCCGTCAGCAGTAGTGCTGACAGAGTAGAAAATCGTACGACGACCATTTGCTCCAGCAACGACTACTTGCGTTTGTCCTTTTGCCAATTGAGGATTTTCACGTGTCACAGTAGTGAATGGAATTTCTTCCTCTTGGATGTCCAGTCTAGGTTTTACTTCTGCTGCTGGAGCAAGTCCGTGTTCATCCCCTACATGAGTTACAAGAGTTCCAACTTCAATGATTTGGGTTACTGCTTCTTGGGTCACAAGGCTATCTACAAGAGTTTTCACTTCCTTACCGTCAGCACTAGTGCTTACAGAGTAGTAATGACTGCGACGACCGTTAGCGCCTTTAGTAACGACTTGTGTTTTCCCTTTGAGCAAGAGTGGATTTTCACGTGTCACTGTAGTGAACGGAATCTCTTCCTCTTGGATGTCCAGTCTTGGTTTCGCTTCTGCTGCTGGAGCAAGACCACTTTCATCCCCTTTGTGAGTAATAGGGGCACCGATTTCAACCACTTGGGTCACAGGTTCTTTGGTTACTTGACTATCTAGAACGGTTTCTGTTTTCTTACCATTTTCAGTAAGGACAGAGATGTAATGAGTGCGTTCGCCCTCTACACCTGGTGTTACGATCTTTTCTTGATTAGCTGGGAGGTTCGGATTTTCCTTCTTGATAACTTCAAATGGAATCTTTTCTGCTCTTGTGATGAGTTCCGGTTTGGTTTCAACATTGGCAGCTAGTTCATTTTCATCGAGGCTTCCTGAGTGTGTTGCAGCTGGTTTGAGGCCTAGGCGGGCTGCTTTGAGTTTAGCTACAAGAGCGTCTAACTCAGCTTGCTTGCTGCGGTTGAGGTTGTAGTTGAGAGCCTCTTTAGCTGCATTGAGTGCGTCGAGACTTTCTTTGCTGTATCCTTCCAAGTTAGTAGGGATTTGAGCAAGCTCCTCACGGAGAGCATTGTAGTCAGCGCGGAAGTAGTCTTTGTTGTGGTCTGCAAAGGCGGTCATGAGTTCAAAGATTTCTTCTTCCTTGTACTCAGCACTTGGTCTATCTGCCCAGATAGCAAGCATACTACCAATAGTAGGAAGGTCAACTTCAGGGTATTTAGTTGATGCTAGTTGATTAAATGGAGTTTTCTCGGTATTTTCGAGAGCTTTTTTGAGGAAGCCACCACCATCTTCTGGTTTTTGGCCGAGAATGTAGTACCAGTCACCGTTGGTATTCAAGAACTTATAACCCTTGCTTGCTAGATATTGAGGTGATGCAAGGTTGTAGCCCCACCAGCCTTTAGACCAGTAAGAGATGATGACATCCTTGTCAAACTCAACATCGTCCTTGTCCTCGTAGTAGAAACCATCGTTGAAGGCCATTGGTTGAAGGCCTCTTTCTTTAGCCATGGCAGCAAGAGTGTTAGAGTACTCAGCAAACTTGCCATAGAGCCCGTACCATTTGAGGTAGTACCAGCCTTGAGCGTTGGTAGCGTCATTAGCGTACTCGTCTGTACCGTAGTTGAAGATCTTAGTCTTGCCTGCAAAGAAGTCCATGTACTTGCCGATGAGAGCTTTGACAAAGTTCATCGCTTCTTCGTTTTCGAGGTCCATGGTTGTTTTGGAGACCTTGTCAAAGTTAGCTTGAGGATTCTTGATTCCAAGTTTTTCCATAGCGACGAGCATGGCATCCATGTGACCTGGGCTGTTAATCGCTGGGATGAGTCCAAGACCTTTTGATTTTGCGTACTCGATCAATTCAGTGATTTCAGCTTGACTAAGAGTGGTTCCATTTGGATCATCGTAGTAAGCTTTTGTTCCTTCGATAATGGCCTTTTTGACATCGTCACTTGCATAGGTTTTACCGTTAGCAGTGATAGTCATGTCATCAAGTAGGAAGCGAAGTCCGTCATTTCCTAGGAGGAGATGTACATCAGAATATCCAAGTTCGCTAGCTTTATCAATGATACGTTTGAGTTGCTCAGCTGAGAAGTATTTACGTCCAGCATCGATTGAGATTACCTTGTTCTTGGCAAGTTTTTCAACTTCGCGTTTCGCGTCTTCTTCTTTTTGAGCTTCTGGTGTGAAGGTCAACTTGCTAACAGCTTCTTGGAGTTTCGCGATTGCTTGGTCAATGGTGTCTTGTTGGGCACGGCTAAGGTTGCTGTCGAGTGAGCGAATGGCTTTTTCAGCTTCTTTGACAGCTGCGACGCTTTCTGCAGTATAGCGGTCAAGGTCCGTTGGCACTTCTTTAAGGGCTTGCTCAGCAGATTCATAGTCGGCTGCAAAGTACTCAGCATTGGCATTTGCGAAGCTACGCATGAGTTTGAAGAGGCGTGATGGTGAATAGCGTGCAGATGGGGTATCTGCCCAAGCAGCTACCATACCACCGATGAATGGGACGTCAGTCCCTTCAGATTTTGGTACTGAAGTGATTGGAGTATTCTTGATACCATTGAGTCCTTGGTCGAGGTTGTACCAGCCTTGGCCATCTGCATTTCGTCCGAGAACATAGTACCAAGCATCGTTTGTATTTAAGATTTGGTGGCCTTTTTCAACTAGAAGTTTAGAAGAAGCGACGTCGTATCCGCCCCATCCACCAGTCCACATAGAAACGATGATGTCTTTGTCAAAAGT
>CAJPSM010000018.1 GCA_905373305.1 uncultured Streptococcus sp.
ATACTTGTCCCAGAAGAAGGTGTGAGCTTGTGACAATTCAAAGTTCTCCAATTTGTATTGCGAGATGAGTTTGTGACGGAAGGTGTTAAGGGCTGCAAACATCCAGCAACGACCAGATGCTTTCTGGTTAGTCACCTTGTCCTTGGTCAAATCCAATGAGAAAACAGGTGTGTTATCCACATGGCTTTGACGACGTTCTAGGGCTGCAAAAATTCCGTTGTGGCTTGCAGCATTCTCGATAGCTTGGTATTTTACATTTGCTTCATAGTTGGCAAATAATTGATCCGTAAATGATTCTTGAATCGCGTTCATAGATTCCTCCTTTTATTCTACTGTCTATTATAACTCTTTTCACAAAGTAAGCAACTGAAAAATGAAAAAGGTAAGGACATTCTCCCTCACCTTTCCTAACATAATCCAAACTAAGCAATACTAGCAAGGAGAATTTCTAACTCCTCCTTGGTCAAGCGGCGCCATTCTCCTCGTTTCAAATTCTCATCCAAAACTAGAGCCCCCATAGTCAAACGTTGCAGGTCCACCACTTCCTTACCACAATAGGCCACCATGCGTTTGACTTGATGAAATTTTCCTTCTGCAATGGTCACCCGAACCTGGCTTTCATCCTTATCTGAATCCACTAACACAATCTCCAGTTTAGCAGGCTGGCAGGTAAAGTCCTTAAGTGGAATACCCTTGCCAAATGTTTCCACATCTTCTTGGGTCATAATCCCCTTGACCTGAGCTAGATAAGTTTTATCTACATGACGTTTGGGTGAAAGAAGAGCATGGGCCAGCTGGCCATCATTGGTCAATAGCAAAAGACCATGGGTATCAATATCTAAACGACCCACAGGAAAAACTTCCTTGGCGCGAGCATAGTCATCTAACAACTCTAAAACTGTTCTATGCTTGGTATCTTCAGTCGCTGAAATGACTCCTTGGGGCTTGTTCATCATGTAGTAAACAAACTCTTCATACTCCAGCACTTGGCCGTCAAAGCGAATCTCATCTCTTTCTTCGTCAATCTGCAGTTTTGCTGACTTTTCTTTTTTACCATTTACCGTCACGCGCCCAGCCTTGAGCAAGTTTTTGACCTCTGTCCGACTTCCTACAGCGCAAGCAACTAAAAATTTATCTAATCTCATAGAACTATTATATCACACTCAAAAGGAGGCTAGTCCACGTGACCAACCTCCTTTTCTCTAATTTTTCAAGAAACTAACTTCCTCGTCTCCAGAAAATAGCTAAGACAATCATGGCTCCTAAAACAGCTGGGATAATAGCCGTTCCTGCTAAGATTGGTCCCCAAGTTCCAAAGAGCAAGTGGCCCAGAAAGGCACCAATCCAGCCGAGAAACATTTTCCCAAAACATCCCATGCTCTCTCCGCGATTGGTCAAAGCCCCTGCCAAGAGTCCCACTAAGAGACCGACAAACATACCTCCAAGCATTGTAACTCCTTAAATAGCCCAGTCTCCATTGCGGAAGAGGGGTACGCGTGTGCCATCCTCACGGATACCATCGATATCCATTTGGCTAGAACCAATCATAAAGTCAACGTGAACATCTGAACGGTTAAGTCCTGCAGCTTCAAGCTCTTCTTCGCTCATCTCTGCACCACCAACAACGCTGGTCGCATAGGCAGCACCGATAGCCAAGTGGTTTGACGCATTTTCATCGAAAAGGGTATTAAAGAAGGTAATGCCTGACTGAGAAATTGGACTTGGATCTGGTACCAAGGCACATTCGCCCAAGGCACGCGCGCCCGCATTTTCAAAGACAAGGTCTTTCATGACCTGATCACCCTTCTCAGCAGTGATATCAACGATTTTTCCGTCTTTAAAGGTTACTTTAATCCCATCAATGATATTTCCGTTATAGCTAAGTGGTTTTGTAGAAGTGACATAGCCATCTGCACGACGGAAGTCAGGAGCCGTAAAGACTTCTTCTGTCGGCATATTTGGCAAGAAACCTTCCCCTTGAGCATTAATAGCTCCTGCTGATTCCCAAACGTGGTTCTTTGGCAATCCAAGTGTCAAGTCTGTCCCAGGCGCTATGTAGTGAAGGGCTGAGAATTGCTCTTTGTTCAACATCTCTGCCTTGCTCTTCAAGATAGCTGCGTGTTCTTCCCAAGCCTTAACTGGATCTTCTTCGTAGATACGGCAAGTCTTGAAGATTTGGTCCCAAAGGAGGTCCACTGCTTCTTCGTCGCTTGCAGCATTTGGAAAGACCTTCTTAGCCCACTCGAGTCCAGCAGCGGCTGCTACAGTCCAGCTAACCTTGTTGGATTGAGTCGCGATACGCATTGGCTTCATCGCGAGTCCCATAGCTTTCGCAGAAGCTGAAAGCTTATCAGCGTCCACTCCGTTCAAGGCACCTGGATCAGATGAACGAACTCCTAGACGGCTAGCCTTGTTTTCCAAGAGGTAGTTCATCTCAGCAATCTTGTATTCTGGCACATTGTCCAGACGCTCCATCGGCGCGTGGAGGAATTTCTCACGGTTGATGACATCATCTGTCCACTGAACGATAACCTCGTGCGCACCCAGTGCATAGGCTTCTTTGACGATCAAGTGAGCCAACTCGCGTTGCTCCACATCGATAGAAAGAGCCAAAGTGTGACCAGGTTGCACATTGATTCCATTTGCAACCAACAATTTCGCATATTTTTCTAGATTTTCTTTAAAATTTGGTAAAACCATGTTGTTTTCTCTTTTCTATTTTTATTTCTCTTTCAAAGCAGATAATAATCCTGCTAAAGCAATAGCACCTGACAAGAGTGCTGTTGATAGGATAATTGTTTCATCTGCCAGCTCTAACTGATAGTCAAAGACCTTTTCAGCAGGTTTATCTTCTGCAAAAATTCTTAGTTTCATTTTACTATTCCTCATCTCCTTTAAAATAACTCATCAAACAAACTCAACTGGTTATCCTCTGGCATATTGCCGAGAATAGCCATTTCATCCATCTTTTCAACCAAGGTTGATGAGAGTCCACCGCGTTTGCGTAGTTCTGTTTTAGAGAGGAATTCTCCCTCTTGGCGCGCACGTACCAGCTGCTTGGCAACGTTCTCTCCCAGACCATCCATAGCTACAAATGGTGGAATGAGGGTGTCCCCATCAATGAGGAACTCCGTCGCCTGACTACGGTAGAGATCGAGTTTGCCAAACTTGAAACCACGTTCCCACATCTCATTGACAATCTCAAGAGTTGTATAGAGATCGATTTCCACATTAGAGGCTTCATTATTCTTCCTTTTTTCAGCGATTTCTTCCATTCTACGCTTGATGGCATCCAAGCCCGCACCCATGGTCTTGATGTCAAAAGCCTTGGCACGGATGGAGAAGTAAGCACAGTAGTAATAAATCGGATGGTGAACCTTAAAGTAAGCTACACGCAAGGCCATCATAACGTAGGCTGCGGCATGGGCTTTAGGGAACATATACTTAATCTTCCCACAGGACTCTATATACCACTCTGGCACCTTATTGGCCTTCATGGCTTCAATGTAACCGTTGCGTTCCTCTTCGGAAATCTTTAACCACATGCCCTTACGTACCCGTTCCATGATGGTAAAGGCCATCTTAGGATCGAGACCAGCATGCATGAGGTAAACCATGATGTCGTCCCGACAACCGATAACGGTTGATAGGTCAGCAATTCCTTGCTTAATCAAATCCTGGGCATTTCCCAACCAGACATCAGTACCGTGAGACAACCCTGACAACTGCAGCAACTCCGCAAAGGTTGTCGGATGGGTTTCATCAACCATCCCACGTACAAAGTTGGTTCCAAACTCTGGTATTCCCAGCATACCCGTCGGCGTTCCGATTTGCTCAGGTGTCACACCTAAAACTTCCGTTCCAGAAAAAAGTGCCATCACACCTTCGTCATCCATAGGAATTTCATTAGGGTCAATGCCAGACAAGTCCTGAAGTTTCCGAATCATGGTCGGATCATCGTGTCCCAGTACATCAAGCTTGAGGACGTTCTCATCGATATCGTGGAAGTTAAAGTGAGTAGTCTGCCATTCAGCCGTTACGTCATCTGCTGGATACTGAACAGGCGTAAAGTCATAGACATCCATGTAGTTCGGAATAACAACGATTCCCCCCGGGTGTTGTCCTGTAGTCCGCTTGACACCAGCAGCACCTTGAGCGAGGCGTTCCACCTCTGCATCACGATAAAATTTGCCATAGTCACGCTCGTAACCCTTGACAAAGCCATAGGCCGTCTTGGCAGCCACTGTACCAACCGTTCCTGCACGGAAGGCATATTCCTCACCAAAGATATCACGGACATCCAAATGGGCGCTAGGCTGATCTTCTCCCGAGAAGTTCAAGTCAATATCGGGAACCTTGTCTCCATCAAAACCAAGGAAGGTTTCAAAGGGAATATCTTGCCCGTTTTTGCTGAGTTTATGACCACATTTAGGACAGTCCTTATTGGGCATATCAAATCCTGAACCGTAAGAACCATCGGTGATAAACTCGCTGTACTGACACTGACCACAGACATAGTGAGGAGAGAGCGGATTGACCTCTGTAATCCCAATCATGGTCGCAACAAAACTGGAGCCAACAGATCCACGAGAACCAACCAAGTAGCCCCGTTCATTAGAACGTTGCACCAGCATCTGGGAAGCCAGGTAAATCACGGCAAATCCATTCCCCAGAATAGAAGTCAATTCTTTTTCAATTCGTAAGTCAACAATATCTGGCAAAGGATTTCCATAAATCTCAAAAGCTTTCTTATAGGTCAGCTTAGCGACCGTTTCTTCAGCTTTATCGATGAAAGGTGTATACAAGTCGCCCTTAACGACCTCAACAGGCTCAAAGATTTCTGCCAAAGCATTGGTGTTTTCAATAACCAATTTCCGAGCCAGTTCCTCTCCCAAGAAGGCAAATTCATCCAACATCTCATTAGTCGTTCTAAAATGAGCTTTTGGAAGCGGTGCTGGTTGGGCATGTTCCCCATGACCGATGGTCCGGTTAATCATAGCTCCTTGTCCCAAACTACGGACGATAATTTCACGATAAATCTCTTCTTCCGGTTCGATATAGTGAACATTTCCCGTAGCCAGAACAGGCTTGCCAAGACGGTCTCCAACCTCTATCAAACTCTTGATAATGGTCTGGAGTTCTTCCATATCCTTGACCTGCTCCTTGGCAATCAATGGTGCATAGATAGCTGGTGGCATAACCTCGATAAAGTCATAATACTTGGCCACCTCAACCGCTGCATCTACACCTTGGGAGACGACTGCATCAAAAACTTCACCTTCAGAGCAAGCTGACCCTAAAATCAAACCTTCCCGATGGGCATCTAGAACTGTTCTCGGAATCCGTGGCACCCCTTCGAAGTACTTGGTGTTGGACAACGAAACCAGTTTAAAGATATTTTTCAACCCAACTTGATTCTTGACATAGATGGTCGCATGCTTGATCCGAGCTTTTTTATAAGAATCTGGACTGATCAAATCAATGTTTAGTCTAGCCAGATTAGTCACACCATGTTTTTCTGCAACCTCTTTGATAAAGATGAAGAGCAAACGACCAGTAGCTTCCGCATCGTAGTTGGCCATGTGGTGATGTTCCAAAGCCACACCAAAACGTTTGGTCAACGGTCCCAAACCATGACGTTTATACTCAGGATATAGATTTCTAGCAAACTCCAGCGTATCAATAACTGGTTGACTAATTTTAGGCAGACCGTGACGCTCATAATTGGCATTCATAAAGCCAACGTCAAAGGTGGCATTGTGGGCAACTAGGACCGTATCCTTGCAAAATTCTTGGAATTCCTGCAAAACTTGTTCCAGTGGTTTGGCATTTTTAACATGGTCATCTGTAATTCCAGTCAACTCAGTAGTAAAAGCTGACAAGGGATGCCCAGGATTGATAAATTCATCAAATTCAGCAATAACATTCCCCTTGTACATCTTAGAAGCCGCAACCTGAATCAGGTCATTATAGATAGCTGAAAGTCCTGTCGTTTCCACGTCAAAAACTACATAGGTCGCTTCTGACAAGTCCATCTCCACTTCGTTGTAAACGATAGGAACTCGGTCTTCAACAATATTAGCTTCCATTCCATAGATCAGCTGGATTCCAGCTTTCTTGGCCGCCTTATAGCCGTGTGGGAAAGATTGAACATTTCCATGGTCCGTGATGGCAACCGCCTTGTGTCCCCACTTAGCAGCTGTCGCAACGATCTCCTCTACTTCTGGCAGAGCATCCATAGTAGACATATTAGTATGAGCATGAAACTCAACCCGACGCTCACCTTCTGGCATCAAATCCTTCCGCTCATAGTGAACAACTTCCTGCACATCCTGCACGTTCATGGTCAAATCGCGTGTGAAGTTATTCATCTCCACATTCCCACGAACTCGGAGCCAAGAATTTTTCTTAATGATGTCAAACTTCTGAGCTTCTTCTTCATTCTTAACCCATTTTTGCATTGAAAAACTTGAACTATAGTCCGTCATCTTAAAGTCAATCAAGACACGACCTGTTCTGGTCACTTTATGCTCCACATCAAAAACGACCCCTTCAAAGACCAAACGATTTTCCTCAGTCGTCACATCAATCATCTGGGTAACTTCTGCCTTATCTAGTTTTGGCTTGGCCGCAGCCTTTTTAGCCTGAAAGTCAAAGATTGGTTTCTCTTCTACTGGAGGAGGAGCCATTTGTTCTAGTTGTTCCATAGCCCGCAAAGCTTCTTCGTTGGCTGCCTGAACAATCTGTTCATTCTCCGTATGGAAGGCTTCCTTCTGCTCTTGTGTAAGGGCATCATTCTTTTCTATTTGACAGACAAAAGCTGGGAAACCAAACTTCTCTAGTTGTTTTGCTAGATTAGGAAGATGATTCTTCTTAAAGTGTTCCTTATCAACCGCCTCAGAACCCTCAATAAAGAGCTGATTTCCCTCTGCACGAACTTGCAAATTCTGAAAAAGAGATTTAAATCCTTGGCTAGCACACGGACCTTCAGAAAAAGCCTCCTTGTAGTAGGCCTGCAAGAGTTCATTAGAAAATTCATGAGAAAGAGCCTTGATTTCAAAAACAGCTTGATTCCCTGTCTTAGAAAATTCTTCACTCAACCCTTTCTTTAATTCTAGAAAGATTTCAATCGGTAAAATTCTAGAAAAAACAAAATGAAATTCCCAAACCTTACTGATTTTATGAACCACGACACGCTCAATACTTGCATCAATAAGAGCAGGATCCTGTCTCAGCTGATCAGAGATTCCTAGTTGATTCATTAAAATTTCAAATTTACTTGACATTCAATTTCCTCACATTATTCTCTTACTATTTTACCATAATTAAAGAAAATATATAGCTAGTACCATTTCCCTTGCGATTTAGATGGAAAGATTTTATCCTACTTGTAGTAGATAAAACTATACTGATCCGTAGTCACATATTAAAAAGCGAGATGACATCTCACTTGGCATCTCACTTTTTATTCTTAAAATCCATTATTGTCACTGAGTTCTTTGAACCAGTGGCCTGATTTTTTCAGGCGGCGTTCTTGCGTTTCCAAGTCAAGCTCAACTAAACCATAGCGGTTTTTATAGCTATTGAGCCATGACCAGCAGTCGATAAAGGTCCAGATCAAGTAGCCTTTGCAATTAGCACCGTCTTCAATGGCACGGTGAAGTTCACGCAGATGTCCTTTGACAAAGTCAATACGATAGTCGTCTTGAATCATTCCATTCTCACGGAATTTATCTTCACCTTCAACACCCATGCCATTCTCTGTCAGCATCCACTCGATATTGCCATAGTTTTCCTTGATGTTTTGTGCGATATGGTAAATCCCTTGCTCATAGATTTCCCATCCACGATGTGGATTGATCTTGCGGCCTGGCATGACGTAAGGCTCATAGAAATGTTCTGGCAAGAGAGGACTGTCAGGATGTTTGGCAAAACGCGGAGCCATAACACGCAAAGGCTGGTAGTAGTTGACTCCAAGAAAGTCCACTGTATGCTGACGAATCAGTTCCAACTCTTCTGCTGTAGAATCTGGCAGCAAATCATGCTCAGCTAAAATTTCCACTAGTTCTTCTGGATAAGTCCCCAAGACAGATGGATCTAGGAAAGACTGGGCTTGAAAGAGATCCGCAATGCGAGCAGCCTTGACATCCGCAGGATGTTGACTACGTGGGTAGGCAGGTGTCAAGTTGAGGACAATCCCAATCTTGGAATCAGGCAAAACTTCATGACAGGCCTTAACCGCAAGACTACTAGCCAGTTGCGTATTATAAGCCACCTGAATCGCTGCTTTGGCATCTACCTTGTGTGGATAATGGGCATCATAAAAATAACCAAACTCAACAGGAACGATGGGCTCATTGAAGGTAATCCATTGGTCCACCAAGTCACCGTAGGTCTCAAAACAGAAACGCGCATAGTCTTCATAGGCCTTAATGGTTGCCTTATTTTCCCAACCATCGCCATCCTCTTGAAGGGCAAAAGGAAGGTCAAAGTGATAGAGATTGACTAAGAGACGGATTCCCTTGACCTTAATGGCTTCAAAGACCTGACGGTAGAAAGCCACACCTTGAGGATTTACCTCTCCACGGCCTTGCGGGAAAAGTCGAGACCACTGGATAGAAGTACGAAAGGCCGTATGACCTGTTTCTACTAGAAGCTCAATATCCTTTTCCCAGTTTTCATAAAAGGTCGATGTTTTATCTGGACCAATCTCATTATAGTAGCGATTCGGCTCTACTTGGTACCAATAATCCCAGAGATTGTCTCCCTTGCCATCACCAGGCACTCGTCCTTCTGTCTGCGGTCCAGAAGTCGAGGATCCCCAGACAAAATCCTTTGGAAATTTTAGCATAGCTTTACCTCTTCGTTTACTCATTTTTCCCATTATACAGAAAAAACAAGGTAAAAACTAGTTACATTTTTGCCTTGTTTTTCTTCTGATTATAGTTTTTATTTCTTGCTTAGGATTTCAAGGGTTTCGAGCAAGTTGTCTGCGTGAACTTCGATGGTGTCACCAGTCGCCTTGATCTTAACTTCTACGATACCATCAGCCGCTTTCTTCCCAACAGTGATACGGATTGGAAGACCAATCAAGTCGCTATCGCTAAACTTCACTCCGACACGTTCGTTACGGTCGTCTGTCAAGACTTCGTAACCAGCCTCCATCAAGTTGACTTCCAGTTTTTCTGTCAAGGCTTGCGCTTCTTCATCTTTAACATTGACAGTAATCAAATGCACATCAAATGGCGCCAATTCTTTAGGGAAGTTAACTCCCCAAGCGTAACGGTATTCACCTTTTGGCGTTTTGTTTACAAAGAGGCGAGCGTGTTGCTCCATAACTGCTGAAAGGAGACGGCTAACACCGATACCGTAACAACCCATGATGATTGGGATCGCACGACCATTTTCGTCCAAGACATCCGCACCCATACTTGCTGAATAACGAGTCCCAAGTTTGAAGATGTGACCAATCTCGATACCACGGGCAAAGTTAAGGACACCTTGTCCGTCTGGAGAGATTTCACCCTCACGAACTTCGCGAATGTCCACATATTCTGCAGTAAAATCGCGACCTGGGTTCACACCCGTCAAGTGGTAGCCATCTTCGTTAGCACCCACAACAGCATTGCGAACATCTTGCACCTTGCGGTCAGCAATGATTTTCACATTTTCTGGCAAAGCAACTGGACCAAGTGAACCAAAACCAGCTGGGATAACATTTGCTACTTCTTCCTCGCTCGCAACGTCAAAGAAATCTGCACCCAAGTGATTTTTCAACTTAACTTCGTTGAGTTGGTCATTTCCAACTAGAAGGGCTGCAACAAGCTCACCATCTGCCATGTAGAAGAGGGTTTTGATGGTTTGTTCTTCTGGAACGTTAAGGAAGGCTGCGACTTCATCGATGGATTTAACACCTGGTGTTTCCACGCGAGTCACTTCTTCTTCCGCAACAACACGGTTGCTTGGTTTGTACTCGTTTGTTGCCATTTCTAAGTTAGCCGCATAGCTAGACTCACTTGAGTAGGCAATGGTGTCTTCACCAGAAACCATCCATTTAAGCAATTCTGCCTTGATTTCTTCTTGCATTTCTGCAGGAATTTCATCAAATGAGGCAACTGACTTGTCCAAGACAACCCAGCGGTCAAGGTCTGTACGAGCAGGAGTGATGGCCATAAATTCTTGGCTATCCTTACCACCCATGGCACCACCGTCACCGATGATAGCCTTGAAATCCAAACCACTACGAGTGAAAATACGTTCGTAGGCCGCCTTGTACTCGTCATAAGTCACATCCAAACTATCGTAATTAGCATGGAAACTATATCCGTCTTTCATGATAAATTCACGCGTACGGAGAAGCCCGTTACGTGGACGTTTTTCATCACGGTACTTAGGTTGGATTTGGTAGAGATTGAGTGGCAATTGCTTGTAAGACTTAACAGAGTCACGGACAATGGCTGTAAAAGTTTCTTCGTGTGTTGGACCTAGGATAAAGTCTGATTTTTCACGGTTTTTCAGTTTATAAAGGTCTTCACCATAGGTTTCATAACGACCTGATTCGCGCCAAAGATCGGCACTGAGAAGAGCAGGCGCCAACATTTCCACCGCACCAATCTTGTCAAATTCTTGGCGCATGATGTTCTTAGCCTTTTCAATCACACGGTTAGCAAGTGGGAGGTAAGAATACACTCCCGCAGAAACTTGACGAACATAACCAGCACGCAACATAAGGGCGTGGCTGATAACTTGAGCATCGCTTGGCATTTCACGAAGCGTAGGGATTAGCATTTTACTTTGTTTCATAATATTCCTCGATTATCTAAAAGAAGAGTCGCATAATGTCATTCCAGGTTACAGCTAGCATCAAGACAACCATGATAACTACACCAGCCATGGTGACATAGGTTTCAATTTCTTGTTTAAGGGGTTTACGGCGGATAGCCTCTAGGATATTGAGCACAATCTTTCCACCATCCAAAGCCGGTATAGGAATCAGGTTAAAAATCCCGATATTGATGGAAATCATGGCTAGGAAATAGAGGACATTCTCAATTCCATTTTTAGCAGCATCGCTACTTGCCTTAAAAATGGCAACGGGACCGCCGAGTTTGTTCAAATCTGGATGGAAAATCAAGTTTTTCAGAGCCGAAAGGATACGGAGCCCCGAGTCAGCAGCTGTCGTAAATCCACCAACAAACATAGATAGAAAGTCTGACTTGATCCCCGGTTGAACTCCGAGAATATAGCGTCCTTGATTTTCTTCTGGAGTCACAGTAACTTGTTTTTCGCTACCATTTTCAGAAATGGTCACATCTAAGGTCGGAGCGGTCTTGTCTTTGGTATCGGCTTCCACAGCCTGGGTCAAGTCTTGCCAATTCTTAACCTCATGCGAGCCGACCTTGGTAATTTGGGCGGTCTCAGCTACGCCTACCTTAGCCAAAGCTCCCTCTGGCATGACATGAAAGAGATTGGTTTGAGTATCTCTAACACCGCCTTGCAAAAAAATCAAGATCCAAAAAACAACGACTCCTAAGATAAAGTTATTCATAGGACCTGCAAAGTTGGTGATGAGCTTGCCCCAGATGGAAGCATTTTGGTATTGTACATCCAGAGGAGCAATGCGCACTTCGGTTCCATCTGCCTCAACAACTGTTGCATCGTGATCCACTGCAAAGGTCTTTTCTTCTTCCAAGACCAAGCCTTTAATGAAGAGCTTGTCTTCAAAGTCAAACTGTGTTACCTGCATAGGGAGAGCTGTTTGATCCAGTTTCTTCCCTGATAGATTGATCCGTTTGACCTTACCATCATCGGCAAGTGTTAAACTGACTGGGGTTCCTGTCTTGATCTCCGTCGCATCATCACCCCAACCAGCCATACGAACATAGCCTCCTAAAGGAAGGATCCGAATGGTATAAGCAGTGCCGTCCTTACCGATATGGGCAAAAATCTTGGGGCCCATACCAATAGCAAACTCACGAACTAAAATGCCTGATTTCTTGGCAAAATAAAAATGTCCAAACTCATGCACCACCACGATAATCCCAAAAACCAGGATAAAGGTTAGCAATCCAATCATTCAATATTCCTTTCTTTAGAAGAGGCCAAACAAGTGCATGATAGGAAAGACAACTAGCATACTGTCAAAACGATCCAACACACCACCATGCCCCGGGATAAATTTTCCAGAATCCTTGACACCGAAATGGCGTTTCATCGCACTCTCGATCAAGTCACCAAACTGACCTGCCACACTGAAGAAGACGGCAAAGAGGCTCATTCTATAAATCCCATAAGGGAGAGCAACTGTGCTGTCTACCAGCATGAAGATTGCGGTTACTAGTACCGCACCTAGAATACCACCGATAAAGCCCTCAATACTCTTATTGGGAGAGACTCTCGGAGCCAACTTATGCTTGCCAAAATTCATCCCTATCAGGTAAGCTGCGCTATCTGTCGCCCAGACGATAAAGAGGGCCAGAAGCACCTTGTCAAAACCCGCCACCCGAGCATCTAGTAAGGCATTAAAGCCAAAACCAACATAAAAGCTCATCGCAATCGGGAAAACTGCATCTTCAATGGTATAGCTTTTACTGAAAACGGTGGTCCCTAGCATAATTGTAATAAGAACGCTGTAGGCAACCACATTCCCATCAACTGGCAAAAAAGTTAGGTAATTTTCTAAGGGGATTGTGAGGGCAAAGGTCGCAAAGAGGGTCAAGGCGCCCTCGATGGTCATGGTCTTTAGCCCCTTCATCTGCAAGAGTTCATGGACAGCCAGCATGGCTAACAAACCAATTCCTATCTGCAACAAGAGTCCTCCCACAAATAAGACTGGAAGGAAAATGGCCAGAGCCAATACTGCAAACAATGTTCTCTTTTGTAAATCCTTGGTCATATCTTCTCCTAAACTCCTCCAAATCGGCGATTGCGATGATTAAAGGCAGCAATAGCTTCCTGCAAGGCGACTTCATCAAAATCAGGCCACAAGGTATCCGTAAAATAAAGCTCGCTATAGGCTGCTTGCCATGGCAAGAAATTACTCAAACGCAACTCACCACTCGTGCGGATAATCAAATCAGGATCTCGCAAATCCTTTGGTAGGCGTTGCGTGAAAAGGTAATCCCCAATCATATCTTCTGTGATATCGCCAGGATTGATTTTGGCATCTAGAACTTCCTGAGCCAAGCTCTTAAGAGCCTGCGTGATTTCAGCACGACCACCATAGTTGAGGGCAAAATTGAGAATCAAACCTGTATTGTTCTTGGTCAACTCCTCTGCTTTTTTCAAAGCTTCAAGAGTCGGCTTAGGCAGACGGTCTGTCTCCCCAATCATCTGAATCTTGACATTATTTGCATGTAATTCAGGGACGTAGTTATCATAAAACTCAACTGGCAAGTTCATGATAAACTTGACTTCTTGATCTGGGCGCGTCCAGTTTTCAGTTGAAAATGCATAAACTGTGATGACCTTCACTCCCATCTTGTTAGCTGCCTTGGTCACCTTTTGGAGGGCTTCCATCCCCGCCTTATGACCAAAAACTCGTGGTTGCATCCGTTTTTTAGCCCAGCGGCCATTCCCGTCCATAATGATACCAATGTGACCAGGAACCTGTACAGGAATCTCCACTTCCACAGCTTTATCTTTCTTAAAAAATCCAAACATGTTCTTATTCCTATTCAAAAATCTATCGTTTCATTATACCATATTTCCCTATTTTCTTCTATTGCTAAGTTATTAGCTCTCCGTACAGAAAAAAATAAGCCGCCTGATTGGGCGACTTAATTTTATAGGGAGATTATTATGAAAAAGTTTTAGGAGTTTAAGTTAAGTTTCTCTTAACTTATGAACCTAGTATACCGCCCCTAACTTAAATTTTTCTTAAGTTTTTTTGAGAAATGAAAAATCTAAAATAAGATTACCCACTTGAGTGTACGAAAAGTACCTCAAATCATCTCAAATAGCCAATCTAAGTCTAAAACCTAGCTTTTTCTGAAAGTCATTTCAAGCTGACACCTTTTTCCATAGTTTATAGATTGGAACTTTGCTTCATAAGTTACTTTCATAATGCACTTATCTATCAAATCATATATTCTACACTATAGCTAGCGTCTGATAAGATACGAGCCAGAAACTGCTTGGTTCGTTCTTCTTGTGGACGACTAAAGAAATCGTGTGGGTTATTCTCCTCTACGATACGGCCTCCATCCATGAAAATAACGTGGTTAGCGACATCCCTAGCAAATCCCATCTCATGTGTGACGACCACCATGGTCACACCTTCTCCCGCCAACTGTTTCAGAACATCCAAAACATCTCCAACCAACTCAGGATCTAGTGCAGATGTTGGTTCATCTAGCAAAATGACCTCGGGCTTGACGGCAATGGCACGCGCAATTCCTATTCGTTGTTGTTGCCCTCCAGATAGTTGTGAAGGGTAGTAGTCCTTATAGGCCAGTAAACCAACTTTTTCCAAGGCAGATTCTGCACGTTTGAGCGCTTCTTCCTTGGGAACTTTACGAGCCACGATTAGGCCTTCTAGAATATTTTCCAGAGCAGTTTTGTTTGCAAATAGATTGTAGTGTTGGAAAACAAAGGCTGTTTTTTGGCGAATTTCTAGAATGTCTTTCTTGCTTAATTTGGCCAAGTCATAAGTTTTTCCTGCCAAGGTCAAACGGCCACTGTCAGCTTTTTCTAAGTGATTGAGACAACGGAGAAAGGTCGTTTTCCCCGAACCTGATGGTCCTAAGATAACGACGACATCCCCTTGGTTGACCTGGAGATTGACATCCTCCAGGACCTGTCTCTCACCAAATGTTTTTGCGATATGTTCTACTTGTAACATCCTGTCCTCCTATACAAAACGCGCGCTAGATGCTTTCGCTCTCTTTTCTTTTTTCTCATAGCCTTTTTCTAATACATAAAAGCCCCACTGAATCAAACCACAGATCAAAATATACTGCAAAAATATTACAAAATAAGACTCAAAATACTGGTAACCGTAGGACGCTTCTACACGAGCAATAGCGGTGATATCCTTGATGGTCATAACAAAGACTAGGGAGGTCCCTTTGACGATATTGATCGCCAGATTGGCCAGGTTAGGCAAGGCTGAGCGCAAGGCTTGAGGAAAAACAATCCTTAGATAGGCCTGGGTCGTAGTCAGCCCAATCGCATGCGCTGCCTCTAGTTGTCCCTTGTCCACCGTCAAGATAGCTGAACGCAAAATCTCCGACAAACTCCCGACTGTCATCAAACTATAAATGATAAAGGCATAGTAGAGAGGATCAAGTTTGAAAATATCAAAATCACTTCCTATGCTTTTGAAAAATTGATTCAGCAAACTTGGAAACAAACTATAAAAGAAGAGAATCAATAAAATCGGTGGAGTCGCTCGGATAAAAGCCAGATAGACTAGAGAAAAACTCCTCACCCCTCGAACCTTGTAAATCTGCCCCAAGGCTAAAAATAGAGCCGGTAAAAAACTTAAGACCATAGCCACAATCATGATAATCAAGGTGATTGGCACACCCTTCAAGGTCTCCAGAAAGGTCTTTACAATATAGTCTATATCCATTTCTTACCTCCCTTTTGTTTCCAAAGACTTCTCAAGCATACGACTCAAGCTAGAAATAACCAAGGCAATCCCCCAGTAAAGAAGCGCAACTGCCGTATAGGTTTCCAGAGAGTAGTTCCCTAAATTGCGACTGATCAAGAGATTGCCTGCCCCCATAACATCAACGAAACCAATCGTATAGGCCAAGGCAGCATCCCGCATGAGATTGAGAATAGCGGTCGTTAGATTGGGAAGAGCAACCTGAACAGCTTGAGGAAAAATGATTCTCCAAAAAGTCTGACTTGGAGTCAAACCAATACTAAGCCCGGCCTCTGTCTGCCCCTTTGGAATAGCTTGATAGGACGCCTTGAAAACCTCGGCAACGATAGCCGCAAACAAGAGAATCATCGTCAAGAGAACAAAAATAGTTTTAGACCAGTTGTTGATATCCAAACCAAGCCACCATTTCAGAAATTCTGGCAAGCCATAAAAGACTAGAAAAAGTAAGACAATCGGCGGTGTACAACGAAGGGTAAAGATATAGCCTTTGGAAATTGCTGCAAAACTCTTGTCTTCTCCCACTTGCGCCCAGGCCAAGAGACCTCCAAAAAGGGAACCAAGAAGAGTGGTAAAAAAGAGAATGGACAAGGTCATAGGAAGCGCCTGCCATAAGGTCGGCAAAAACTGAAAGACCTTGGAAAAATCATAAGAAACCATGCAAAATCCTTTCTAGTTTTGGAATTTCTGGTCTAGTCTTTGTCTACGTAACTAAAGACATCTTCTTTAAAGTATTGCTGAGATAACTTAGCAAGCGTGCCATCTTCTTTCAACTCTTTGATTGCTTTTTTGTATTCTTTAGCAAATTGCTCACCCTTTTCATCACGGTGAATCAAGGGATAAGTTGGAATGCCCTTGTATGGGAACCAGCTGAGTTTATCCGCATATTGGTGATAAGGGCCATCTTCTGCGGTAACTGCTTTTTCAAAGGATAGTTTGATATCAAAGAAAGCGTCATAACGTCCTTCCAAGACCCAGGCATAAGCATCTGCCACTTTAAAGGATTCAGCTGCTGTCAGCTCAATCGGTGCATCCTGATGTTTTTCATTGTAGCTGGTGATGACATTCCATTGAGCATTCTGTGGAGAGATAGGAACCAATTTCCCTTTATTCTTAGCAAAGTCATCAATGGTTTTGTATTTCTGTTCATCTTCTTTTCTGACAGTAAATCCGATGATGCTCGCTCCGACTGGTTCAGATGGAATGACAAACTTTTTAGCTCGTTCATCTGTGTACCAAGCTCCCTTGGTTCCGATGTCATACTTGCCTGATTCCAGACCAATCAAGAGGTCGTCATCACTGGTACCCGTATATTCAAATTGATAGTTTGCCAACTTCTCATCAACAGCCTTCAAAACAGTTACTTCATAACCATCCGATTCCCCTTTTTCATTGACAAAGTCATAAGGAACATAGTTTTGTGTATGGGCAACCTTCAAGGTTATGACCCCACCAGATGAAGCCGTTTCTCCCTCCTTGGCTGGAGCGCCAGCTAAACTTCTCCCGATAATCGTTGCCCCAATTACTGCAACAACTGCTACACCACCGATAATCCATGCTTTTTTACTCATCTTTTTCTCCTTTAGTTTTCAAGCGCTTCTCTCACCCACTGGATACGTTCAACTGCGATATCACTTGGAATGGTACAATCTGCCCCAAGTACCAAGCCCTGTTCCCCAGCTTCTGCAACTAGTTTCTTTGCCTCAGCCTGAATGGCGTCCTTGCTACCAGTATACAGCAAGCCTGTCTTGCCATTTTCGAATCCTCCAAGAACCGTACGTCCCTTGAAAATCTCACGACCTTCCTTGAGAGTGATTCCCTCTGGTCCTACAGCCCAGTTAAAGACTTGGGCTGGATAGTCTGCAAAAAGGTGAATATCATTTCGTGCTCCCTCGTAGCCACAGATATGAAGAACAGTGACACCACCAACAGCACTAGCTGCTTCCAGAACAGTTATCTCACTAGGTGCAATGACGGCTTGATACTCTGCTGCCG
Organism: uncultured Streptococcus sp.; assembly: GCA_905373305.1. GTDB lineage: Bacteria > Bacillota > Bacilli > Lactobacillales > Streptococcaceae > Streptococcus. The sequence goes on from CAJPSM010000018.1 coordinate 17,606, forward strand.
ACACTCGTTGATCTTGTATACTTTGCACGCTGAGGTAGATTCCGTCAGCACCAGCCTCTTTGATGACAGCTCGGCTGAGACTAGCAATATCTTCTGCAATCACATCCAACACCTGCTTCAGAGCTTCAGGATCTTCCACCAGAAAGTCTGCAATGAGATCATCTCCGCCAGACACTTCCCCTAGTAGCCACTTGAGATAGGTCACAGGAGCAAAAATATTGTAAATCGCAACGATATCTTCTGTAAACTCTTGCTTGATTTTCTTAACCAAGTCCACCTGCTCTTTTATCCAAGCGTGATCTGGTCCGAGTGGTTGAATGGTCGCCAACTCTTGAAGTGATTTTCCTTTCGCAATCGCTGGATTTGGATAAGCAAAGTAGCCATCACTCATGAGTTTGATAAAGTCTGGCTGAACTTCTCGGATAAAGCGCTTATGTCCCTCGATATTCTTCTCGATAATGACTGGATTTGAGAAACCGTGTAGCCATTCGTCTTCGGATGTGAAATGGTGCCAAAAGCCAACTGGCACACGATCAACCTTCTCACCTCTAAATGCTTTTAAAACCCATTCTCTTTTTTCTGACATTCTTATTCTCCATTTCTTACTTTTTCAACTAATAGACTGCTTGCGATATCATTCGAGCGTAGAAAGGGGAGACTGAACCTGGAAAAATCCTGAACTCCACGACATCTCTCTCCATTTTTGCAGTGCCCATT
>CAJPSM010000019.1 GCA_905373305.1 uncultured Streptococcus sp.
TGTTCCATTCAGACTCACCGTGGCGAGCAAAAACCAATTTTACCATTAGATGGATTCTCCTTTAATTTTTCGAGGTTGCCCTCGTTTATCTATTCCATTTTACACAATTTTTCACAAAAAAGCTAGTGAAAATCAACGAAAAAGAGAAGTGCTTTTCAGCCTTCTCTTTATCACACTATCATAATTGTTCTCGATGGAGGATGAAATATTCCCACCCAAATAATTGGAAAACTACTACTCTTCAATTACAAACTTTTTCAATGTTCCAAAGTAAAGTGAACCACCAATAATGGTTAGAATTCCACCTACCCATCCCAACAATGGAATCAAGCCGACCGCACCACCTACAATGAGCAAAACAGAAGGTGCATTCGTAACACGTTCATCATCTTTATAATAAACAATAGCCACAATCCCCAGTACTAAAACAGCAATTTTAACCAATAACAAAATAATTGAGAGCCCTGTCAATGTCCCAACTGCTACATCTGCATCTTCAGTTGCCGCAGCAGCTCCAACAGCCATCATAAACATGATAGCTGGCGCTAAAAGCAATACAATTCCTGAAATAAGACCAAAAATAGCATTGACACGAGCAAGTGTATTTGTTTTCATAATAATCTCCTTAAAACTTTTATAGGTATTATTCTATCATAGTTTCTCTAAAAATTAAACAGTCTTATAAAATTTTATAATAAATATTGATTTTCAAAAAATAGTTTTAAGTTCTATAGTCTCTTGATAATTATTAGAAATCTAAAATTATGAGAAAACTGAATAGTTGATTATTTTAATTATCTACACGGACAGGTTAGGAAAAACTTAATTTGAGGAAATAGACTAGGAAATTTTTCCATGATAAAACGCATAATATCAAGGCACTTGAACTCTTGATATTATGCGTTTTTATGATTTTAGCGACCTTTCTCAGTCTCTTTCTGATTATTTCGCTTCAAATCCTTCTGCGACCGCGTCCGCAAAGTTTTCTTCTACGATGCTTGCACAGTGGTCACAGATGACTGCATGGTAGCTACGTTCTGCAGTAGTTGGATCGATACGACGGCAACGGTCACAAACTTCACCTGCTGCACGTTCAACTGTAAAGGCAACATCTTCAAAGCTAACTGCACTCTCTGGAGCTGGTCCTTCTGCGATGGTCAATTCAGACACGATCAAAAGTTGAGCTACATTGCTGTCCACTGCTCCAAGAAGAGTTTTCACCACTTCATTTGGATAAACTGTCAAGTGTGCTTCAAGTGATTTACCAATTACTTTTGCATTACGAGCTTCTTCCAAGGCTTTTTGAGCTTGTCCACGGAAGTCCATAAAGGCTGCCCATGTATCCAAGATTTCTTCTTGGTTCGCAAAAGTTTCCGCTTCTGGTAATTCTGACAATTGAACGAAGTCTTCTGCTTCAAACTCAAGATATGACCAGATTTCTTCCGCAGTGTGAGGAAGGATTGGTGTCAAGAGTTTCGTGATTTTGACAAGGATGTCATAGAAAACAGTCTGCATTTGACGACGTTCCAATGATTTAGCACCTTCGATGTAAACAACATCTTTGGCAAAATCAAGGTAGAAGGCTGACAAATCAACATTGATAAAGTTCACCAAGGCCTTGTAGATAGTCAAGAATTCAAAGTCCGCATAAGCATCACGAATAGTCTTGACGAGTTGGTTAAAGCGAATGGTCATATACTTATCAACAGAGCGAAGCTCATCGTAAGCTACTGCGTCCTGCGCTGGGTTAAAGTCAGAAGTGTTGGCGATCAAGAAACGAAGAGTGTTACGGATCTTACGGTAGGTTTCAGAAACTTGGCTCAAGATATCCATAGAGATACGAACGTCGTTGCTAGAGTCTACACTTGTCACCCAGAGACGTAGGATTTCCGCGCCAAATTGTTTTTCAACATCGCTTGGCGCAATGGTATTTCCAAGGGATTTAGACATCTTCTCACCTTTACCGTCAAGGGCAAAACCTTGTGACAAGATTTGTTTGTAAGGAGCCACGCCATGGTTGGCAACAGATGTGATAAGTGAAGAGTTGAACCAACCACGGTATTGGTCAGAACCTTCAAGGTAGAGGTCTGCTGGATATTTGAGTTCTGGACGGTTGACCACTACTCCATTCCATGATGAACCTGAGTCAAACCAAACGTCCATGATGTCTGTTTCTTTCTTGAATTCACCATTTGGTGAACCTGGATGTGTAAATCCTTCTGGCAAGAGGTCTTTAGCATCGCGTTCCCACCATATGATAGAACCATGTTCCTCAAAGAGTTGAGCCACGTGTTCAATGGTTTCAGCTGTCATAATTGGTGTTCCGTCTTCAGCATAGAAGATAGGAAGAGGAACTCCCCAAGCACGCTGACGAGAGATGACCCAGTCACCACGGTCACGAATCATGTTGTAAAGGCGCACTTTACCCCATTCTGAATGGAACTTCACTTTTTCAATTTCATCCAAGATTTCTTGGCGGAATTTTGATACAGAAGCAAACCATTGTGGCACTGCACGCCAGATGATTGGTTTCTTGGTACGCCAGTCAAATGGATAGGAGTGAGAGATTTCTTCTTGGGCAAGGAGAAGATTACCAAGTTTCTCGATAACAGTTGGTACAACCTTATCGTAGAATTGACCTTCGAACTCAGCACCAGCATTTGCCATCATGATACCGCGTTCATTAACCGTTACAGCAACTTCAAGACCGTTGGCAACACCGACATTGTAGTCATCCTCACCAAAACCAGGGGCTGTATGGACGATACCAGTACCAGAATCTGTTGTAACGTGGTCACCAAGGATCACCAGTTCATCTACTGCTGTATCCCATGGGTGAACTGTCACGATGTGGTTCAATTCTTGACCACGATAAGTCGCCAAAACTTGAACATCAGCCCAGCCAAACTTTTCAGACAAACTATTCAACAATTCTGAAGCAACTACAAACTTACGAGCTTCGCCAGCTGGTTGTACCAATACATAATCAATATCCGCTCCAACTGTCAAACCACGAGAAGCTGTGATGGTAAATGGAGTTGTTGTCCAAACAACAATATAAGTATCTGTATCTAGGATACCTTTACCATCTTTTACCTTGTTGGCATAGTAAAGAGAAGTTGAAAGCAAATCATGGTATTCAATTTCCGCTTCGGCAAGCGCTGACTCAGATGACCATGACCAGTAAACTGGCTTGGCACCACGGTAGATATAGCCTTTTTTAGCCATTTCACCAAAGACGCGGATTTGAGCTGCCTCATAGTCTGGAGTCAAGGTCACATAAGGATTTTCCCAGTCACCAGAAACCCCCAAACGCTTGAAGTCTTCCCGTTGCTTATCTACTTGAGAAAGAGCATATTCACGGCAAAGTTTCAAGTACTCAACCAAGTCCATTTCTTTGCGTTTGACACCTTGTTTCGCCAAAACTTGCTCGATTGGCAGACCATGTGTATCCCAACCTGGAATATATGGCGCATAAAAACCTGACATGGATTTTGAACGAACAATAATATCTTTAGAAATCTTGTTCATAGCGTGTCCAACGTGGATATTTCCGTTTGCATAGGGAGGACCATCATGCAAAGTGAAATGCGGTTTTCCTTGGTTCAATTCTTGACGACGTTGGTAAAGTTTTGCTTCTTCCCATTCTTTTTGCCAGATTGGTTCTTTATTTGGCAAGCCAGCACGCATTGGAAAATCTGTCTTTCCAAGATTAAGGGTATCTTTGAGTTTCATATTATCTCCTTTAATTATATACTAAAATACAAAAACCACGACTCGCTAAAAAGGACGAAAATCGTGGTACCACCTTTGTTCGGAAAAAGACTTTGTCTTTTCCCCTCTTGTCCCGTAACGTGGGGAACGTCCAGTCTTACTGTTTTCAGACTGGATTGCTTGAGAGGATAATCTCACCACTAGGGATTGCAGGACTCACACCGTCTCCTACTCGCTGGAAATATAGTTGGTCAGATCTTGTTCTCACATTTATTCTTTATAATATTGTAACAGATTCTTGTTGGGCTTCATGTCCAGTAGTTGAAGAGGCAGTTCCAGTTGCTGATGGCGATACTGATAAATACTCTGTCACGATTTCTGAATCCTCATGTTGTGACTCAACTGAATGAGACTGTATCTCTTCTACAAGCATATTAATGTCTAGGCCATGATTTTCCACTTGATTGTTAACTTGCTGGGCTTCAAACTCAGCCAATTCTTTGTTGCCCGCCTCAATCCGTGCTTGTAACTCCGCCATTTCCTCAGGTGAAAATTGACGTGTCATATCAATTGGCTCTTCTTCTGGTTGCGAAGGAACAGCTTCTCCCAAGACCTCACCTACGACTTCTTTGAAGGCTTCATCACTTGTTTGGAGATAAGTCGCAGTCGGACGAAGAATATCTTCCCAATCTGAAGATTCGACAATGGCCAACTGGCTCTCAATCGTAGACTTGAGGCGTTGATGGAATACACGACTCTTGTTCTTCAACTCTTCTGTCTCAACAGCTACTTTCTTAGCATTATCTGTTGCCTGACGTAGGATTTCATTAGCCTTGTATTTCGCCTCTTCAAGGAGACGCTGGGCATCTTGCTCAGCCTGTTGAATAATATTGTTTGAGCGCTCTTGAGCAGCTTGCTTTACACGTTCAGCCGTATCTTGAGCAATCAAAACAGACTGGCTCAACGAATCCTTCATCTCATCAAAGTAAGATAAGCGCTCTTCTAAACTTCTAATGTGTCTTTCCATTTCGTGATTATTGCGGACTAAGTCCTCGTAATCACGAACAACAATATCAAGAAATTCATCTACTTCTTCTGGATCAAACCCTCTGAATTTCGTAGAAAAGGTTTTATCTTTAATTTCTAATGATGTAATTGGCATACTTTTCCTCACTTACTTAATAATAATTGGATAGTCAGTTTTATCTTATCCCTTTTAGTTTGCCCATTTTCTTTGACAATCTTCAGACGACCAAACTTTCTCACACTAATCAAATCCCCTACAGCTACTAGATAATCTAATTTTTCAATGGGATGGTAGTTTACCTGAACAGATTTTTTCTCTATGAGTTGACTAGCCTGCTTTCTGGATAATTTCAAAGCACTTGATAAGAGGGCATCCAAACGAAAACTGGAAATCAAAATCTCTTGTTCTTGATAATTGATCTCAGATATGATTTTATCGGTGAAAGGACATTCCTCCAGCGACACAGGTAACCTGGCAATCTTTTGTATCCCATCCTGAAACAGAGGGATAAAATCACGATTGACAAAAATCTGTGCTCTCTTTTCATCTACCAAGATATCACCAAAGAGCTTACGATCAATTCCTAGTTGATTGATGATTGTCCCCAAAATCTTTGCATGTGTTAGCTGTTCAAATCTACTTGGATAACGGATCTCTAGCAATGCCATTTCAAAATCTGACAGTGTCGGACTGAAATAGTCTGGATACAGAAGGACACGGACAAATTCCGTATGGATATATTCTCCGCTACTCACACAGCCCAGTCCATAGGTCCCAGCCAAAACCCTCAATATATGTTCCTGATGCGGGTTGACAAAAGCAGTGAGGACAGGAGTATAAGTATCTTCCACCCGCTTGATCCACTCTAATCCCTTATCAATAAAGGGAGCATCAGCAAGGGAAAAGTGCTGGTAAATCGCTTTATTTGTCATCATATTATCAACAAGAAACGAATCAAGCTGTCACCCAAAAAACGGACGATTAAGATTGCCAGCCAAATGGATAAATCCAAACCTCCAAATTGTAAAGGTAAACGGCGAAGTGGATCAACAATCGGTCTAATCAGTTTTTCCAGTAAACGTTCTAGTGAACTACCGTAAGAATTTGGAAACCAAGAGAGGAGTGCATAGATTAACAAAAGCAGGGAATAGATATTCACTGCATTTTGGATCAGACGAATTAGAAAAATCATTATTTCGCTCTACTTCGTTTAATATCAAAACCAAATTCTGCACTTTGAGAATCATCAGGCAACTTGATATCTTCAATATTCACAACCACATTGACTGGTGTCAACAAATACATTGTACTCGCAACTTTTTTCAGATTACCTGCCAAAACATGACGGGCACCGTCCAGATAGTCTAGACAACGACGAGCCTGAACCTCTGTCATGTACTGGAAGTCAATCAAGATACTTTCATTTCCAGCCAATAAATCCACAATCTCTGTTGCATCCTCATATTTTCTAGGATAACGAACATCAATCGTTACTTTTTCATCTGTACGATGACTTTGCATAGCCAATTCTTGTTGACGAGCATGTAAGCGAGTGATGTTGGCATCTTTGGAAGTGGTTGATTGAAACTGCGCTGGCAGTTCTTTAGAAGCTGAACTCGATGAAGCAATCATCTGCTCATCCTGAGGTTGATAAGTCGCAGTTGTTTCTTCCCCATCTTCTGTAAAATAATCTATAAATTTATCAAATCTATCTTTTAAAGACATAGATCTCTCCTATTTAAAAAATGCTGTGCCAATTCGAACAAAGGTCGAACCAAATTGAATCGCTTCCTTATAGTCACGACTCATGCCCATGCTCAACTCTGTCATCGGCATATTAGGAATTTGTTTTTCCCTAATTTCTGCTTGCAGTTCCTGAGTTTTCTTGAAAATTTGTTTCAATTCATCAGAATCTGCCTCAAAAGGAGCCATGGTCATCAAACCAACATACTCAATCTGATCTAGCTGAGCTAAGTATGGCAAAAGTTCTAGTAATTCTTCTTTTGAAAAACCATGCTTGCTTTCTTCTCCTGAAATATTGACCTGTAGGAAACACTTGATAACATGATCTGTTCTCTTTTGAATCTCCTGTGCCAATTTAAAGGAATCTAAAGCATGAAAGTAATCCACAAAAGGGATTACTTCTTTGACCTTCCGTCTTTGTAGCGTTCCAATCAAATGCCAAGTGACAGGGAATTCCTTTAACGTCTGATATTTTTCTAAAAATTTATCAACACGATTTTCACCAATATGATGAACACCCAGGGGAAGCAGGGCTTCCGCTGTTTTTACGTCCACATATTTCGTCACTGCAATAATTGAAACAGAAGCTGGATCACGATTGGCTTCTCGGCTAGCTTCAGCGACCTGCTGAAAAACGAACTCTGTATTTTTTTTCAAATCCATTGATTAACGATTCTTGAAGAATGGAGGTGTGTCCAACTCATCTTCGTCCTGATAAGTTGGTGCTTCAAAACGTTCCACAGGTGATACGACTGGATCAGTTTGACGAACGATTGATTCACGACGCAAGTCCCAATCACCAAAAGCAGAAGATTGACTTGTTTCAAAGCGTCGTTGGCTTTGTTTTGGTAATTCTGCTGTATCTTCTAGGTCAAAATGACGATCAAAATTTTGAGGGTGCGGTTGTCTTGAGGCTTCACGACGAGCCGCTTGTTTTACTGGAGAACCAACAACTTTTTCTACACGTTCTTGACGAACACCAGTCGCTACAACAGTAACACGGATTTCATCTTTCATGCTTTCGTCGATTGATGTTCCAAGCCAGATATTCACTCCTTGACCAGCTGCTTGGTTGACGATTTCTGAAGCTTCTTCCGCTTCAATCAAGGTCAAATCAAGACCACCAGTAACGTTGACGATGACATCCTCAGCACCGTCAATAGTTGTTTCAAGAAGTGGTGAGTAAATCGCTTTACGAGCCGCTTCAACGACACGCTCTTCTCCACTGCCAATACCGATACCCATGAGGGCATTCCCTTTGTTTGCCATAACCGTTTTCACGTCAGCAAAGTCAAGGTTGATCAAACCTGGGTTGGTAATCAAGTCTGTAATCCCCTGAACACCTTGGCGAAGGACGTTATCTGCCTCGCTAAGAGCTTCAAGAAGTGGTGTTTTCTTGTCAACAATTTCAAGCAAGTTGTTGTTTGAAATGATCAATAATGTATCTACATGTTCACGAAGTTCGTTAATTCCCTCTACAGCGTACTGACCACGTTTGCTTCCTTCAAATCCGAAAGGACGTGTCACAACACCGACTGTAAGAGCACCAAGATCTTTAGCAATGCGGGCAATCACTGGGGCAGCACCTGTACCAGATCCTCCACCCATACCAGCAGTGATAAAGACCATGTCTGCCCCGCTAATTGCTGCTGTCAATGCTTCTTCGCTTTCCTCAGCAGCCTTACGACCAACCTCAGGTCGACCTCCAGCACCCAAACCACGAGTCAATTTGGGTCCGAGTTGGATAACTGTTTCAGCTTTTGTACTGCTTAGGGCTTGCACGTCTGTGTTCGCTGCGATGAATTCTACGCCTGAAACACCTTCGTCGATCATGCGGTTAATAGCATTACCACCGCCTCCACCGACACCAATTACTTTAATAACTGCACCTTGAGCAGCTGCTGTATCAAATGAAAATGTCATAATTTCTTTTCCTCTTTTATTCATCAAACATGCTTCCGATCAAGCTGCGGAAACGGTCTGTTAATTTTGGTTTATCTTGAGAACTTGCTTGGAATTCGTCTCTTGGAGCAAGGCCACTGTCAGGTGTGATTTCAGTTGTTGCAGTAGCTGATTGCACTGGAGTTGATTGTATAATCGGTGTCACACTTTGATTTGAAACACCAAAATTAATTGGTTTTTGACGAAGGAATTCATCTCCTCTGACTGCCTTTTGAGCCAGAAGATTCACTTCTGTCAATTTACCTGCAAACTCAGACAAGCTGATTACATGTGCAAAAGCAGGGTTGCGAATTCCCACTTGATTTGGCACATAGAGTTTCACTCGAACACCAAACACTTCTTGCGCTAATTCGACAATTCCTGGTAAAATCGCATTCCCGCCGATCAGAACGATACCACCTGGTAGATCCAACAAGTGTCTTCTGTCTAACTCCTGTTTAATTTGATCAAAAATATGTTTGATACGTGCTGAGATAATTTCTGCCAAGTAACTTTCTGTCACTTCAACAGGCTCTACTTCACCAATGACTTCTACTTGGAAAGTCTCGTTACTTGCTAGCGGAACATAAGCTTCACCATAGTTTAGTTTCAAACTTTCCGCGATTTTTTGGGATGTTTTTAAGACCTTGGAAATATCTTTAGTGACATATTCCCCACCCTCTTGGTAAATGTTTGTAAATTGCAATTCTTGATTGCGAATGGTTGCAACTGTAGTCTGCCCACCACCCATATCAATCACTGTCGCGCCAAACTCACGTTCTCCCTCATTGAGAACTGAATTTACAATCGCTAATGGTGAGATGATGACGTTGTCAACATGGATTCCCACGCGCTCCACGGTTTTACGAAGGTTATGAAGGATGGTACGAGGTCCTGTGTATAACAAACCACGCATTTCCAAACGCACCCCCATCATGCCACGAGGGTCACGAATACCTTGGAATCCATCCACGATAAATTCTTCTGGAATGAAAGTAATCACTTCACGATCAGGCGTCATGCTCTTTGTCAAAGCTGATTTGACAACATTCTCTACGTCTTGATCTGTAATTTCTTTTGTATCTGATGTTACAGGAATCATTCCTTGAGTTGGTTCAACCTGCAAAAGGTTTGCTGGTAAACCAACATTGACAGACTTGATTGAAATTCCTGCCTTCTCTTCTGCCTGGGAAATTGCGGATTTAATTGCTGAAGCAGCAGCCTCAATATCAACGATAATCCCATCCTTGACACCTTTACTCTTGGCGTTGCTAACGCCAATTACATTTACTTCACCATCTCTATGTTCGGCAACCAGCACTTTGATGGAGCTAGTTCCGATATCTAAGCCTGTAAAAAAACCATCTCTAGTCATTACATTGCGTCCTCTCTGTCTTCCAAGTTTCTCACTTCTATTTTCAATAACTGTGACAAGACACAGCTATTCACAAAATATTATAACACAAAAAATCCAATCGTGCTTAGTTTTTCATAAATTTCCTCTAGGTTTTTTGTAAAAGTCTTTTGAACAATTTTTCTCAGGAGCAATCATTATTTTTATATCCTTACAGCTATATTTCACATATTTAATCAAAAAAAGAGAAGGCCTTCTTAGGCTTTCTCTTGAATCATTTTTTCTGCTCTTTGTTGCAAAAAGACCTCTAGTACTTTTGCAGTCAAGCTGATAGTTGCTACCAACACACTGGACACGATGAGGTAATTCGCTAGTAGTCCGTGATTCCCCACTAGTGGTGGTTTCGTTAAAAATCCATAATCTCCACCTACAACCAAGTTGACAACACCTATCAAGGCATTTAGAGAAAATGTAATCACTGTCACATTTTTCAAATTGAGTAGGGAAGCTTCATAATTCTTAAACAAGTATAGGAGCGCATTCCCCAAAAGTGCCACGTGTCCGATGATAAAGGACAGAATGGTCACATGCGGAAACGGATAAGGATCAAAGAGTGGGTATGCCAGAGCTGCAGTTGCTCCAAAGGCTCCTAGAAGGGCAAAGTATTGCTTGTACTTGGAAGTTCCTGGAATCAAGAGCATAACAAACATGGCGATACGGCAATGATAGAATGGCAAACTTTCTGACAGGGGCATTTGGTTCCCCCAATACCAGCTATACAGAACAATCAGTTGAAGAGACTGAAGGATCTGAATAAAACGCTGGTAAGCCACCTTGTCACGGTAACGATATGAAACATAGAAAGTAAGAGCCAGTAAACATAACAAACCAATATACCAGTGGAGTTCGAACTGGGGCGGTTCTGATATCTGTGTGGTAAATAATTGTTCCCACAAATTCATATTCTATTCCTCGTTCATCTAGCCGGAGCAGTGGAAAGTTCACTGCTCGACCTTTTTAAATTTTTTGAAAAAGCTTGATTCTATACCATGCATAGAATACTTGCGTCTTAAATTCGCAACCTATTATATCATTTGTATCGCAGAAATGCATCTTACAAACACCCTTTTTTGATTTGCAGATTTCTCTAGCATAACCTAATCAATATATTGGTCTCTTTGTCCCTGATAAACTTGCCAAAGAATCTCCATCTGCTCCTTGGTGATGCGTTTTTCAGATAAGGCTGGCAGTTGGTCAATAGCAAAAAATTGAAGGTCGGCAATCTCTTGATTTTCTTGAAATTGTCCGTCAAGAAGTTGACATTCAAAGACAAACTTTGCATATTGTTTGCTCTGTAGTTGGAAACGATTGGTGTCAAAAACTGCAAGTAACCTTTCAGCCTTTGCTGTAAAACCGGTTTCTTCTTTAATTTCTTTGAGAATATTTTCGGTTGGAGAGTAGCCGACTTCACCAAATCCACCTGGCAAAGCCCAACTTTCCTCTCCTTGTCCTCTGACTAGACATACTTTTTCATCCTCAACAATCCAGGCACGGACGTCCATCAGAGGAGTTTCGTAAGCGGAAGTTGGTCTCAGGAGCTCTGTTACTTCCTCTTGCTTTAGTTCTGTAGTTTCTCTCAAAATATCAGATAAGATCGCACGCAAATCCTCGTATCGCTCGCGGTCAAAAGGATCTTTTGTAAAGGTTAATCCAGTATCCGTAATAGCTAGCATTCTTTGCAGATACTTGGTAAAATCACTTGCATTCATTTTCTAAACTTTCTACCAACTTAGCTAGATTCATAGAGTTCGAGCCTTTGAGCAGAATTTGGTCATTGGCACCGAGGCTTTCCTTGACCTGCTTGACAAGGTCTTCAAATTGATCTTCGCTCGCAGTTTTCTTAAAGTAGAATACATGACCGATTGGGAACATTTGACTGGCAAGTTGGGCCAATTCAGCAATGTCTTCCCCGTAGAAAATAACCGTATCAAGCACATCTGGGGAAAGGCTCAAAATCATCTGATTATGGAGTTGAACAGACTGGTCACCAAGTTCCTTCATGTCTGCTAGAACAGCGATTTTCTTGCCTCCTTCATTAGCTGGAATAGCAGAGAAAGTCTCTAAAATTAGCTTCATAGCAGTTGGATTGGCATTGTAAACATCTGACAGGATGTCTGCTCCATTAGAAGCTTTCTTCCACTCGGTACGGTTACGAGTCAATTCAAGTTCTTGGAAGGCCTGACGAATCTGCTCCTCGGATACTCCTTCCTGGAGAGCCACGTAAGCAGCTATCATGGCATTGGTAGCATTGTACTTGCCAGTCACCGGCAAATCAAGGGCTTGCTCCAAGAAATTGGCCTTGAAGGTCAGACTATCTTTGCGCTCAACCAAGTCGGTAATTTCCAGCTCTGCTCCTTGACCAAAACGAACCACCTTTTTATCAGCAGGCAAGTAGTCCTCTACAATAGGGTCAGCTGGCGCTAAAAGCAAGGAACCTGAAGCCATTCCATCCGCTATTTGCATTTTTCCTTTAGCAATCTCAGAACGGTCTTTAAAAAAGGCTAAATGAGCTTCTCCAACCAAGGTCACGATGGCTGTCTTTGGGTGAGCTAATTCAGACAAGAGATGGATATCTCCCAGGTGATCCTGTCCCATCTCCAAGACCAACTTTTCTGTCCCTTCAGGCATGTGAAGAACCGTGTAGGGAAGGCCAATCTCGTTGTTATAGTTTCCTTGTGTTTTGTAGGTCTTATAGGTTGTTGACAGTATATGCGCCAGCATATCCTTGGTCGTTGTCTTGCCATTCGAACCCGTGACTGCAAAGACATCAACTCCCGTTTTTTTAAGATAGTAGGCAGCTAGGGTTTGAAAGGCAGTCAAGACATCGTCTACTAGAATGTAGGGATGATTTGCAACCTCTTTCTCAGACAAGGTTACAGCAGCACCATTTTCAAAAGCTGTTTCGATAAAGTCATGACCGTCACGCGCTCCCTTTAGCGGAACAAACAAGTCTCCCACAGCGATTAAACGACTATCAAATTCAGCCTTTTCCAACTGAGCATCCGCAAAGAGAGTGACATCATTTTTAGCTCCAACAGCTTGGGCCACTTCATGGATTGTTAATTTCATTTCTACTCCTTTAAAAAGGGTTGAAGTCCGAGAACTCTAGTCACCTTGCGGTGATGGTTCTGGCTCCTACCCTCTCTTTCATTTTTATAGCAAATGCGCTTCGCGCTTGTCAAAACTTTCTTTAGCAAGATCAACCAAACGCTCGATTAGTTCTGGGTAGCTGATTCCCATATTGTCCCACAGTAGTGGATACATAGACCACTGGGTGAAACCTGGCATGGTATTGAGCTCGTTTAGGAAAATCTCGCCCTTATCCGTATAGAAGAAATCGCAACGAGAGAGACCGAGGCCACCAATCGCACGGAAGGCTGTTTCAGCATTTTGACGCATAACAGCAACCACGTCATCACTGATTTTAGCCGGAATGTCCATGGTAATCTTGTTGTCGATATACTTGGCATCGTAGTCATAAAAGGCAACATCCTTGACAACTTCACCAGGAAGTGTGCTCTTGACATCGTAGTTACCCAAGAGGCCAACCTCGATTTCACGCGCATTCACTCCTTGTTCTACCAAGACACGGCTGTCATATTGGAAGGCCAACTCTAATGCTTTACGGAGTTCCTCTTGATTTTCAGATTTGGAAATACCGACACTGGAACCCATGTTTGATGGTTTTGTGAAGACTGGATAAGTCAACTTTTCTTCAACTTCAGCGATTTTAGAAGTCACATCATCGCCTTCGACGATGGCCACATAAGGAACTTGGGCAATCCCAGCAGACTCCAAGACACGCTTAGTAGTGATTTTATCCATAGCAAGGCTGGATGACAAGATATTACAGCCGACATAGGGCATTTTCAAAACTTCTAAAAATCCTTGAACAGAGCCGTCTTCTCCCATCGGACCATGAAGAACTGGAAAGACCACAGCGCCTTCTTCGTAGATAGCACTTGGCTCGATTTTCTTGTCCCAGTCAATGGTCGCATTGGTCATAAGACGATCCTCTTGACCTGGAGTTTGGCTAAATTCTTGCGTTTTGATAAAGTCACCTGACTGACTAATAAAGAAAGTCTTGACTGTGAAACGATCGTAGTTGACCGCACGCATGACACTCTCAGCTGAAAGGACAGAGACCTCACGCTCTGCACTACGTCCACCGTATAAAAGAATAATCGTTTGTTTCATATTATTTGTTCCAATTCTAATAGAATACTCATTCTTTAGTATATCATATTTGCTTTTATTTTGAAACTTGAACATGGTACTAGAATTCAAGAAAGATAAAAAGAGACCGATAAAAACAAATTCGGTCTCCTTGGTTTTTTACTAAATGAATTGAGTTCGTAAATTTATTTACTCCTACAACTCTGTCCGATTTTCAATAGCTCGTAAGAGCGTCACTTCGTCCGCATACTCGATATCTGCTCCCACGGCTAGGCCTCGTGCTAGGCGAGTGACCTTGATACCAGCTGGCTTGAGGAGACGAGAGAGATACATAGAGGTCGCTTCCCCATCTGCTGTCGCATTGGTGGCTACGATGACTTCTGAAACCTCGCTATCCATGAGACGCGTCATGAGACTTTTGAGATTGATATCGTCTGGACTGATGCCGTTCATAGGAGAAATGAGTCCATGCAAGACATGATAGAGTCCGTGATATTCTTGGATATTTTCCATGGCAGCCACATCGCGACTATCTTCTAGCACCAGGATGGTCGTCTGATCTCGAGTCGGATCTGTACAGATAGAGCAGGGATCATCATCGGTCAAGCGACCACAGATGGAACAATAGGTCAATTCCCGCTTGGCAGATAGGAGATTTTTGGCAAATTCATTGACATCGTCATCAGACATTCCAATGGTATAGAAGGCTAGACGGGTAGCCGTTTTGATCCCGATACCTGGTAACTTTGAATAGCTATCAATCAGCTTGGCAATAGGTGTTGGATACAGCATAAGTTCCTTTCTAATTCATTGGATGGTGTTGGTTATAAAGGTTGATGATATCACGTGCAATTGAAGGTCCGACACCATTTGTTAGGTTGGTGTTATGAGGAAAGACGACTGCGACCGCGATTTGGGGATTATCTGACGGTGCATAGGCGACGGCATTGGTGTTATTAGCTTTTTGACCACCATTAACGTAACTTTCGGCAGTACCCGTTTTCCCGCTGATGGAAACGGCTGCGCCATTTGAAAAGGCACGACCAGTTGTCAGAGCGCTCGTTCCATGCGAAACTTGATAGAAACCTTGCTGCAAGATAGCCATATCTGCTTCTGATATATTAACCTTGTTCATTTCCTTGGCAGCTGTCTCCTGAACCAGACTTCCTAGTCCACCTTGATCATTGTTACCATAAACCCCTTCAACGATGTGGGGAGCCAAACGCACACCATTGTTTGCGATTGTTGCAACATACTGGGCTAACTGCATAGGGGTGTAGTTATCAAACTGACCAAAGGCATTATTTAGATAGTTGGCCAAATCAAACTCTTTTGGTATAAAACCTGTTGATTCATCTGGAAGGTCAATCCCTGTTGAAGCTCCTAGTCCGTATTCCCCAAAGGTTGATCGCAATTTGCCCATTGCTGTCTCTAATTGGCTCGTTGCTACCATCATATTGGGTTGGTAAGTCTGCCCCATGATTCCCAGTGCTGTTTGCACCATGTAGGTATTAGAGGAGTACTCTAGTGCTTCCACTGCTGTGATAGGAAAGGATCCGTAGGACAAGGTGTACCATGAATTGATAGGAGAGGAAGCTTGAAAGACTATGGGCTGGTCCAGCAAGGTTTGGTTGCCTGACAAGACCCCGTTTTCCCAGCCAGAACTAATAGTCGCCGCCTTGACAACAGACCCTGGTACAAAGACGTTAGTTACTGTTCCTAGAGAGTCCGAGCTCAGTTTGCCTGATTCAACATCATGCTTGATACCTGACATGGCTAGAACTGCACCTGTTTTAGGATTAAGAGCTACGGCGTAAACTCCTTCAGAATATTTAGCCCCACCGTTACTCAACTCCGAGTTAAAATAGCTCTTAAGTAGGTCATCCACTCCATTTTGGAAAGCTAGGTCAATCGTTAGTTTGATATTGTTCCCTTTGCTTCCTTCTTCGACATTTTCCACACTTTCCATATTTCCGTGTTTGTCGAGATGAACTTCTTTGACAGAGCGTTTACCTTGGAGGACATCTTCATATTGCTTTTCAAGATAAGAAGTTCCCACTCGATCATTGAGAGAGTATCCTTTCTTGAGATAAGCATCAACTTCCTCAGCTGGAAGACCCGACTTTTCATTAGAAACGCTACCGACGATAGACGATAGAGAAGTGTCCAGTACTTTTCTGTCCCATGAGGTTGAAATGCTAATGCCCGGTAATTCCTTGGATGCAGAAGCTACAAGTGCAACTTGGGTATCATCTAAGGCATCTGTAGAAATAGTGCCCGTCGCAAAATTTTCAACAGCATTAAGCTGGCTAAACAGATAGATTTCCTTTTTCTGCTCATCCGTATAGTTAAGCTGACTCACGTTGATACTTTCAACCGCATTATTGTAGAGGGTCGCTTCTGATAAGCGATTCCCATCTGAATCCAGGCGTTTATCACTTGGCAAGGATTCGACTGTTTTTTTGTAAATGTCCTGATCAGCCAAATAATAGTCTGCAATCTGTCGATCTGTCAGATCAGGGGAGGTTACATTTACATATGTGAGAAGTTTCTTGGCTGTTTCCTTCAATTCAGCTGCCGTCATTTTATTGTTTCGCGTGAAAGAAACAACTTGCTTGACAGTATTTTCTACCAAGGGTTTTCCTGATGCATCGTAAATTTGTCCACGAGCC
The DNA here is from genome assembly GCA_905373305.1 of uncultured Streptococcus sp. Taxonomy (GTDB): domain Bacteria; phylum Bacillota; class Bacilli; order Lactobacillales; family Streptococcaceae; genus Streptococcus. Next base: position 16,688 of record CAJPSM010000019.1, read on the forward strand.
GAACTGGTTGTTACCCTTGTCTGGCTGACTGAAGCCAATTTTGTTTCATAAAAATCTTTATTCAGTACCTGCATGTATAAAAGTCGACCGATAATAGCCATAAACAGCAGGATAACAATGGCAAATAGTAAATTAAGCCGAATCGGAATCGAATGGCTATTGAATTTTCTCATACAACTAAGTCTCTTTTCTAGAAAAATTTCCAATTTTCACCTTTATTACATATAAGATAATAGAGCAAACAGGTGAAGCTCAGTACTTTTCATTGTACCATATTTTACGAAGAAACTCTTGGAAAAGTCGAAGCATTTTTTGACTTTCAACTGAAAATGCCTTTTTATTTGGTTATCCTAACTTCTATGATATAATGATAGTAATAGTTAGGAAAGCGTTAACCTTTAAGACTTTGACTCATAAAAAGGAGCCTCATGAACAAGCCAGACATCGCAACCATAATCGACCTCCATTTTGAAGAATTAACCGAGCTTGAGCAAGAAATCGCTCGCTATTTTTTACAACCTGAAACGATCCAAGATGATCTTTCTTCTCAGCAAGTTACCCAGAAATTACATATCTCCCAAGCAGCGCTGACCCGCTTTGCTAAAAAGTGTGGTTTTACAGGTTACAGAGAATTTGTCTTTCAATACCAGCATCAGGCTAGTAAACAGGACACTCATTCGCACAAACATAGTCCTTTGACCAAACGTGTTTTGCGAAGCTACAGTATCATGCGAGAACAAACACAGGATTTGATTGACGAAGAACAACTGGAACGAGTCGCCCAGTTAATCGAAGATGCTGAGCGTGTCTACTTCTTTGGAACAGGCAGTTCCGGTCTTGTCGCTCGTGAAATGAAATTGCGTTTCATGCGTCTGGGTGTGGTCTGTGAAGCCTTAACCGATCAGGACGGCTTTGCATGGACGACCAGCATCATGGATGAAAATTGTCTCGTACTCGGTTTCTCACTTTCTGGTACAACTCCTTCTATTTTAGACAGTCTATTAGACGCAAAAGATATGGGGGCCAAAACTATTCTCTTTACCGGTTCTCCTAGCAAAGACTGTCAGGCCTACACCGAAACAGTCCTTGTCGCAAGTCACAGCCAATCTTCTTACATCCAGCGTATTTCCGCTCAGCTCCCTATGCTCATCTTAATAGATTTGATTTATGCCTACTTTTTGGAAATCAATCGTGAGAGCAAGGAAAAAATCTTTAATAGCTATTGGGAAAATAAAAAACTCAATGGCTATCGTAGACAAAAACGCGTTAGAAAATCCTAGTTTGGTTCAACCAAACTAGGATTGTTTTGTTTTGAAATGATAATAAGCTCATAAGTGATCTTTCCAATCTTTCTCTTTGAGCTAATGCCGTTTTTATCCTTATTTTTCAGTTCTTCCATAAATTCTCCTTTCCGTTTTTTGGATTTTTGACAACAAAAAAGGAAGTATCGGCTACTTGCTTTTACTTCCTCTTCAATGGTTTTATTTAATTGTTTCGCTTCTACAAACCGAGATTTGAATATATGAGTATAAAGATCTTATATTTTAATAATGACTCTAATTAAACCAGTGGATTAAATGTCTAATATTTCTAAAATCTCTCCATTTTTATAT
>CAJPSM010000020.1 GCA_905373305.1 uncultured Streptococcus sp.
CACCAGCGGCTCAAGGACTTGCTAGTGCTACAAAAGACCTACCCGTTATCATGGCTGCTATTACAGACCCAATCGGTGCTAACTTGGTCAAAGATTTGAAAAAACCAGGTGGCAACATCACAGGGGTATCAGACCACAACCCTGCTGAACAACAAGTAGAGTTGATAAAAACTCTCACACCAAATGTGAAAACAATCGGAGCTCTTTACTCAAGTAGCGAAGATAACTCAAAAACACAGGTAGAAGAATTTAAGGCTTATGCTGAAAAAGCAGGTTTGAAAGTCGAAACATTTGCCGTTCCATCAACAAATGAAATTGCTTCAACAGTCAACGTTATGACTAGCAAGGTTGACGCTATCTGGATTCCAATCGATAACGCTATTGCTTCAGCCTTCTCAACTGTTGTATCAAGCAACCAAACAGCTAAAAAACCAATCTACCCAAGTGCAACTGCCATGGTAGAAGCGGGTGGTTTGGCATCCGTTGTAGTTGATCAACATGACGTTGGTGTGGCTACTGGTAAGATGATTGCTAAAGTTTTGAAAGGTGAGAAACCAGCTGATACGCCAGTTAATGTCTTTTCAACTGGTAAGTCAGTGATTAACAAAAAACTAGCGCAGGAACTTGGTATCACCATTCCTGAGTCCGTTCTAAAAGAAGCAGGACAAGTGATTGAATAAAGATAAAGGAGGAGCTGGAGACATCTCCTCCCATTTTTACTAAAGAAAGAAATGAGTGAAAGATTATGATAGTATCCATTATTTCTCAGGGAATGGTGTGGGCGATTTTAGGTTTGGGAATCTTTATGACTTTTCGAATTTTGAATTTTCCTGATATGACAACTGAGGGCTCTTTTCCTCTAGGGGGAGCAGTAGCTGTAACCTTGATAACACAAGGGGTGAATCCATTTTTAGCGACCTTGGCTGCAGTAGGAGCAGGTTGCCTAGCTGGTATGGCGACAGGTCTCTTATATACCAAAGGAAAAATTCCAACTCTCTTATCAGGGATTTTGGTCATGACTTCTTGCCATTCCATCATGCTGATGATTATGGGACGTGCCAATCTGGGGCTTCTTGGAACCAAGCAAATTCAGGATGTCTTGCCTTTTGATTCGGATCTCAATCAACTCCTGACAGGATTTATCTTTGTTGCCCTTGTTATTGGTCTCATGCTCTTTTTCCTTGATACTAAACTAGGTCAAGCCTACATCGCTACAGGTGACAATCCCGATATGGCTCGTAGCTTTGGTATCAATACGGGGCGTATGGAACTCATGGGCTTGGTTCTCTCAAATGGGATTATCGCGCTTGCAGGGGCCTTAATTGCTCAACAAGAAGGATATGCAGATGTTTCTCGAGGAATTGGAGTGATTGTCGTAGGGCTTGCTAGCTTGATTATTGGTGAGGTTTTGTTCAAGAGTTTGACCTTGGCAGAGCGACTCATGACCATCGTTGTAGGGTCTATTGCTTATCAGTTCCTCGTTTGGGGAGTGATTGCTCTTGGGTTTAATACAAGTTATCTTCGTTTGTACAGCGCCTTGATTTTGGCAGTTTGCCTCATGATTCCAACCTTCAAAAGCAAATACCTGAAAGGAGTCAAGTTTAGCAAATGACAGCAATTGTAGAATTAAAAAATGCTACCAAAGTCATCACGAATGGCTTTGACGAGGAAAAAATCATTCTGAATGATGTTTCTCTTGAAATTTTCGAACATGATTTCATTACCATCCTAGGTGGAAATGGAGCTGGGAAGTCAACGCTTTTTAACACTATTGCAGGTACCCTACCTTTAACAAGTGGAAGTATCCGTATCATGGGCGAGGATGTGACTCATTTTTCACCTGAAAAGCGGGCTAAGTACTTGTCTCGTGTCTTTCAGGATCCTAAAATGGGTACGGCTCCTCGTATGACGGTAGCGGAAAATCTCTTGATTGCCAAGTTTCGTGGTGAGAAGAGAGGACTCCTTCCTAGAAGACTTTCAAGCCATAGAGAAGAGTTTCAGACAACCATTGAAAAAGTGGGAAATGGTCTTGAAAAACATCTCGACACTCCAATTGAATTTTTATCAGGTGGACAACGTCAGGCCTTGAGTCTCTTGATGGCAACCTTGAAACGACCAGAGTTGCTCTTGTTGGATGAACACACAGCAGCACTCGACCCCAAGACCAGCGTGGCTTTAATGGCACTAACGGATGAATTTGTCACAAAAGATAAGCTGACTGCCCTCATGATTACCCACCATATGGAGGATGCGTTGAAGTATGGAAATCGTCTGATTGTCATGAAAGAAGGTCGAATCATCCAAGACCTCAATAAAGAAGAAAAAGCTAAGATGAAGATTTCAGACTACTATCAATTATTTGAATAGATGCTCACTATTTTCATCAAAAATAGTGAAGATAAACTTAGAAACACGAAAGTGTTTCTGAGTTTTTTATCCTCCCTTTCTATCAGGAAAAATAAGGCAAAGAGAATTACGGAAAGCGTATGAAATGGTTTACTTTTTTTCAGAAATAAGCTATACTAGTTAACGTGAAACTATGATAAGATGGAGGTATTGTGTATGGTTGACAAGCAAGTCATTGAAGAAATCAAAAACAATGCCAACATTGTGGAAGTCATAGGTGACGTGATTTCTTTACAAAAGGCTGGACGGAACTATTTAGGGCTCTGTCCTTTTCATGGTGAAAAGACCCCCTCTTTCAACGTTGTTGAAGACAAGCAGTTTTACCATTGTTTCGGTTGTGGGCGCTCAGGAGATGTTTTTAAGTTCATCGAAGAATACCAAGGTGTGTCCTTTATGGAAGCTGTTCAGCTCTTAGGTGAGCGCGTCGGTATTCAACTAGCTATGCCTATCCAGTCTCGTCCTCAACAGGCTTCGCCTCACCAAGCTCTATATGATATGCATGAAGAAGCTGCACGCTTTTACCATGCAATCCTCATGACGACCAAGATGGGAGAAGAAGCAAGGGCTTATCTCTACAAACGTGGATTGACGGATGATGTTCTGAAGCACTTCCAAATTGGACTAGCTCCAGCCGAGAGAAACTATCTTTACCAACGTTTATCTGGCAAGTTTGAGGAAAAGGATTTATTGGATTCAGGCTTGTTTTATTTGTCAGATGACAATCAGTTCTTGGATACCTTTTTCGGACGTATTGTCTTTCCTTTGACCAACGACAAAGGGCAGATCATTGCCTTTTCAGGTCGTATTTGGCAAGAAATTGATACTCAGACTGCCAAGTACAAAAATAGTCGCTCGACTGCAATTTTTAACAAGAGTTACGAATTGTATCATTTGGACAAGGCTAAAAAGGGAACAGGTAAGATCACAGAACTCTACCTGATGGAAGGTTTCATGGATGTGATCGCGGCCTACCGTGCTGGTATAGAAAATGCTGTGGCTTCCATGGGGACAGCGCTGAGCAAGGAACATGTTGATCACCTTAAACGCTTCACCAAAAAGATAGTTCTCAGCTATGATGGTGACAAGGCAGGACAGGCAGCGACAGTCAAAGCTCTGGAAGAATTAAAAGATTTCTCAGTGGAAGTTGTCCGAGTACCTGATGCCATGGACCCAGATGAGTATTTACAAAAGAATTCTCCAGAAGATTTGGCCTACCTCTTAACCAAGACACGTATCAGTCCCATAGAGTTCTATATTCACCAACTCAAACCTGAGAATAGTGATAACTTGCAAGCGCAAATCGAGTTCATTGAAAAGATTGCGCCCTTAATCGCCAAAGAAAAGTCGATCACCGCCCAGAATTCCTATATCCACATTCTGGCGGATAACCTACCTTCCTTTGATTACCAGCAGGTAGAACAGATTGTAAATGAAAGCCGGATTGTTCAAAGGCAGGAGAGGGTCAGGGAGCAACCTACACCAGTAGCGATTAGTTTACCTGTGACGCGTCAACTGACAGCAGTTATGAGAGCAGAGGCTCATCTCCTCTATAGGATGGCAGAGAATCCAGTTGTTTTAAATGACTACCGATTAAGAGAAGATTTTTTCTTTGATACCCCAGAATTTCAGATTCTTTACGAATTATTAAGTGAGCAGGGAGAAATCAGCTCAGAAGAGCTTTCTCATCAGACACCTGAAGTTGAAAATGCTTGGTACCACGTACTTAGCCTGAATTTGCCAGCTGAGATGTCGCCTCAGGAGCTAGTAGAAGTCGAAGCGACTCGAAACCGTGCCCTCCTCAGCAAGGACAACATACGAATTAAAAAGAAAGTGCAGGAAGCTAGTCATGTAGGAGATACAGACACAGCCTTGGAAGAATTGCAACGATTGATTTCCCAAAAGAGAAGAATGGAGTAATAATGGCAACAAAACAAAAAGAAGTAACTACATTTGATGTGCAAGTAGCAGATTTTATCCGTAACCACAAAAAAACAGGAACAGCAACAGACGACGAAATCAATTCAAGTCTGGTTATTCCTTTTACCCTAGATGCAGACGGTATTGAAGACCTTTTGCAACGGATTCAGGATGCTGGAATTTCTATCACAGATAACGAAGGAAATCCAAGTGCACGTGTCCTTAGTACAGAAGAAGAGCCAGAACTCAGTGATGAGGACTTGATTGGCTCAACTTCAGCCAAGGTTAATGATCCAGTCCGTATGTATTTGAAGGAAATCGGGGTTGTTCCTCTCTTGACCAACGAAGAGGAAAAAGAATTGGCCCTAGCAGTTGAGGCTGGTGATATCGAAGCCAAACAACGTCTTGCAGAGGCCAACCTTCGTTTGGTGGTTTCTATCGCTAAGCGCTACGTAGGGCGTGGCATGCAGTTTCTTGACTTGATTCAAGAAGGAAACATGGGCTTGATGAAGGCAGTGGACAAGTTTGACTATTCAAAAGGATTCAAGTTTTCTACGTATGCAACCTGGTGGATTCGTCAGGCGATCACTCGTGCCATTGCGGATCAGGCTCGTACCATTCGTATCCCAGTTCACATGGTTGAAACCATTAACAAGCTTGTCCGTGAACAGCGTAATCTCCTTCAAGAATTGGGCCAAGATCCAACTCCTGAACAAATCGCTGAGCGTATGGATATGACACCTGACAAGGTGCGTGAAATCTTGAAAATCGCCCAAGAGCCAGTATCTCTTGAAACACCGATTGGTGAAGAGGACGATAGCCATCTTGGGGACTTTATCGAAGACGAAGTGATTGAAAATCCAGTAGACTACACAACGCGTATCGTTTTACGTGAGCAGTTGGATGAAGTGTTAGACACTTTGACTGACCGTGAAGAAAACGTTTTGCGCCTTCGTTTCGGTTTGGATGATGGGAAAATGCGCACCCTTGAAGATGTTGGTAAAGTTTTTAACGTAACTCGTGAACGTATCCGTCAGATCGAGGCCAAGGCTTTGAGAAAACTACGCCAACCAAGTCGCAGCAAACCGCTTCGTGATTTTATTGAAGATTAGAGTGAGGATGAACATGGCTTATACAGAAGAGCAAATTGAAACGATTAAAACACGCATTTTAAATGCTCTGGAAGAAGTCATCGACCCTGAGTTGGGAATTGATATTGTCAACCTAGGTTTGATTTATGAAATTCGTTTTGATGGTGAAACTGGTCACACTGAAATTGATATGACCTTGACAACTATGGGCTGCCCGCTGGCAGATCTCTTGACAGACCAAATTTACGATGCGATGACAGATGTTCCTGAGGTAACCAATACCGAAGTTAAATTGGTCTGGTATCCAGCTTGGACTGTCGAAAAAATGAGTCGCTATGCACGCATCGCCTTAGGAATTAAATAAACAGTAAAAAATAGGAGAGACGATTGGAAAATAGGGTAAATTCCTCTTTTTCCTCTAGTCTCTTCTTTCTTTTGCTGATTTTCTGGAAATAAAATGGTATAATGAATGGTATGGAAAACGAAAAATTGCGTGTTAATATGCTAAGTTCAAGTGAAAAAGTAGCTGGTCAAGGAGTATCAGGCGCCTACCGTGAGTTGGTACGCCTCCTACATCGAGATGCCCAAGATCAGTTAATTGTTACGGAGAATCTTCCTATTGAGGCTGATGTAACCCACTTTCATACCATTGATTTCCCTTATTATTTATCTACATTCCAAAAGAAGCGATCTGGGAGAAAAATTGGCTATGTGCATTTTTTGCCTGATACGCTTGAAGGGAGTTTGAAAATTCCATTTTTCTTAAAGGGAATTGTCAAACGCTATGTTTTTTCTTTTTACAACAGAATGGAACACTTGGTGGTGGTCAATCCCATGTTTATCGAGGATTTGGTAGCGGCTGGTATTCCACGTGAAAAAGTAACTTATATTCCAAATTTTGTAAATAAGGAAAAATGGCATCCGCTGCCAGCTGACCAAGTGGCAAAACTTCGTCAGGAAATGGATTTAGCTGAGGATCAGTTTGTTGTTGTTGGTGCAGGTCAGGTTCAGAAACGTAAAGGAATTGATGATTTTATTCGTCTTGCTGAGGAATTGCCAGAAATTACTTTTATCTGGGCTGGTGGTTTTTCATTTGGCGGAATGACAGATGGTTATGAACGCTATAAAAAAATCATGGACAATCCACCTAAAAATCTAATTTTTCCAGGTATTGTTCCTCCAGAGCGAATGCGAGAGCTCTATGCTTTAGCGGATCTCTTCTTGCTACCAAGTTACAACGAACTATTCCCTATGACCATCTTAGAGGCAGCTAGTTGTGAAGCGCCGATTATGCTAAGAGATTTAGATCTATACAAGGTCATTCTCGAAGGGAATTATCGCGCTACAAGTGATGTTTCAGAGATGAGAGAAGCCATTCTCGAATACAAAGATCATCCTGAAAAGTTGAAAGACTTGAAAGAAAAAGCTCGCGAAATCTCCAAAGAGTACTCCGAGGAGCACTTGTTGGAAATTTGGTTGAAGTTCTATCGGGAGCAGGCAGCTCTAGGCAAGAAGTGAGGTAATCTATGCGAATTGGTTTATTTACTGACACCTATTTTCCTCAGGTTTCTGGGGTTGCGACTAGCATTCGAACCTTGAAGACAGAGCTTGAAAAGCAAGGACATGCAGTTTTTATCTTTACAACAACTGATAAAGATGTGAACCGCTACGAGGATTGGCAAATCATTCGAATTCCGAGTGTTCCCTTCTTTGCATTTAAGGATCGACGTTTTGCTTATCGTGGATTTACAAAAGCACTTGAAATTGCTAAACAGTATCAGCTAGATATCATTCATACGCAAACAGAGTTTTCACTAGGTTTACTAGGGATTTGGATTGCAAGAGAATTGAAAATTCCTGTTATTCATACTTACCACACCCAGTACGAAGATTATGTGCATTATATTGCTAAGGGTATGCTGATTCGTCCAAGTATGGTAAAATATCTGGTACGGGGCTTCCTTCACGATGTTGATGGAGTGATTTGTCCTAGTGAGATTGTTCGGGATCTTCTATCTAAGTACAAGGTCAAGGTTGAAAAGCGTGTTATCCCAACTGGGATTGAGCTCGCTAAGTTTGAACGACCTGAGATTAAAGAAGAGAATTTAGCTACCCTTCGATCTAAACTTGGGATTAAAGAAGACGAGAAAATGTTACTGAGTCTTTCTCGTATCTCCTATGAGAAGAATATCCAAGCGGTCCTAGCCGCCTTTGCGCAGGTTTTGAAAGAAGAAAACAAGGTGAAGCTGGTTGTTGCTGGTGACGGTCCTTATCTGGACAGCCTAAAAGAACAAGCCGTCCAGTTGCAAATTCAAGATCAAGTGATTTTTACTGGTATGATCGCTCCAAGTGAAACAGCCTTGTACTATAAGGCGGCAGATTTCTTTATCTCTGCATCCACTAGTGAAACCCAAGGTCTGACTTATCTAGAGAGTCTAGCCAGTGGAACGCCTGTCATCGCTCATGGTAATCCTTATCTGGATAATCTGATCAGTGATAAGATGTTTGGAACCCTCTACTATGGAGAACAGGACCTTGCTGGTGCAATATTGGAGGCCTTGATCGCCACTCCAGATATGGATGAGCAGAAGTTGGCTGACAAGTTGTATGAGATTTCGGCTGAGAATTTTGGGAAACGAGTCCATGAGTTTTATCTCGATGCCATTATTTCAAATAAATTTGAGCAGGAACTACGTGGCGACGAACCCATGACACAGCGATTCTTAAAAACTATTTTGTACCTACCTCAGCAGGCTGTTTCAACCCCAGTTAAAGAGTCCAAACGAATATTAAAGGCTTCTAAAAAGCAGTTGTCTAGCATTCGGGATTATTGGAGAGATTAGTAAAAATATAGGAGAATAAAAGATGGCGAAAAAATTTATGAGAAGTGGAAGAGACCAAAAAATTGGTGGTGTTTGCGCAGGAGTAGCCCACTATTTTGATATTGATCCCACCATTGTTCGTGTGATTTGGGGTGTTCTTGCCTTTTGTTATGGGGCAGGGATACTTGCTTACTTGATTTTATGGGTAATTGCACCTGTTTCAAGCGAATATTAAAAGAGAATTGGAATAGAACAAAGAGAAATAAAAAGGAGTCCAAATGGCTTTTGGAGATAATGGAAAACGTAAAAAAACAATGTTTGAAAAAGTAACGCTTTTTGTCGTGCTAATTATGTTGTTTGTAACCCTTGCTGGTATTTTTGCGACAGCGCTTGGAGCTTTTAGCAGATTCTAAGCAAGTTGCTAAGATAGAAACAATAACTAATGACTGGGTTCTCCCCAGCCTTTTTAAAGTGAGAAGAAAATATGAGTATGTTTTTAGATACAGCCAAGATCAAAGTCAAGGCTGGTAATGGTGGCGATGGTATGGTAGCCTTTCGCCGTGAAAAATATGTCCCGAATGGCGGTCCTTGGGGTGGTGATGGTGGACGTGGAGGTAACGTTGTTTTCGTTGTAGACGAAGGCTTGCGTACCTTGATGGATTTCCGCTATAACCGTCATTTTAAGGCCGAATCCGGTGAAAAAGGAATGACCAAAGGAATGCATGGGCGTGGTGCAGAAGACCTTCGTGTTCGTGTACCACAAGGAACGACTGTACGTGATGCTGAGACAGGAAAAGTCATTACAGACTTGATTGAGCATGGCCAAGAATTTATCGTAGCACATGGCGGTCGTGGTGGTCGTGGGAATATCCGTTTTGCCACGCCAAAAAATCCTGCACCTGAAATTTCTGAAAATGGAGAACCAGGTCAAGAACGTGAGTTGCAACTGGAATTAAAGATCTTAGCGGATGTCGGTTTGGTCGGTTTCCCCTCTGTCGGAAAGTCAACTTTGCTTAGTGTCATCACTTCAGCCAAACCAAAGATTGGAGCTTACCACTTTACGACAATTGTCCCTAATTTAGGTATGGTTCGTACGCAGTCAGGTGAATCCTTTGCCGTGGCGGATCTTCCTGGTTTGATTGAGGGAGCTAGCCAGGGTGTCGGCTTGGGAACTCAGTTCCTTCGTCATATTGAGCGTACACGCGTGATTCTGCATATCATTGATATGTCGGCTAGCGAAGGGCGTGATCCTTATGAGGATTACCTTGCTATCAATAAAGAATTGGAATCATACAACCTTCGTCTTATGGAGCGTCCGCAGATCATCGTAGCCAACAAGATGGACATGCCTGAAAGTCAGGAAAATCTTGAAGCCTTCAAGAAGAAATTGGCAGCAAACTACGACGAGTTTGAAGAACTACCAGCCATCTTCCCTATTTCTGGTTTAACCAAGCAAGGCTTGGCTACTCTTTTGGATGCGACAGCTGAATTGTTAGATAAAACTCCTGAGTTCTTGCTCTATGACGAGTCTGATATGGAAGAAGAAGCTTACTATGGCTTTGATGAGGAAGAAAAAGCCTTTGAAATTAGCCGTGACGATGATGCTACATGGATTCTTTCTGGTGAGAAACTCATGAAACTCTTTAACATGACCAACTTTGACCGTGACGAATCTGTCATGAAGTTTGCTCGTCAGTTACGTGGTATGGGAGTTGACGAAGCCCTTCGTGCGCGTGGCGCCAAAGATGGAGACTTGGTTCGAATCGGTAAATTTGAGTTTGAATTTGTAGACTAGGAGATTGATATGGGAGATAAACCGATATCATTCCGAGATGCAGATGGAAATTTTGTCTCTGCAGCAGACGTATGGAATGAAAAGAAACTAGAAGAATTGTTTAATCGTCTCAATCCCAAACGTGCCCTTAGATTGGCACGAGGAAAAAAAGACAATGAGAAGGCTGATAAAGAAGAAAAGTAGCCTATCGACATTGATAAAACAGAACCCCGTGATTGGATTCATCACGGGGGATTTTTTAGTCATTGAAGAAAAAAGGTGGCGCAAATTTTTTAAGAATTTCAAAGCAAGTCTGTGCTTCTTCAGCATTTTCACAGATAAGAAGGCAGACATCATCACCACATACGGTAGCAATGATTTGTTTAAAATCGAGAGCATCAAGAACAGCTCCAAACGATTGGGCAAGACCTGGCAAGGTTTTGAGGACAACCTGATGCTGGACAGGCCGTAGCATGACCAAGCCATCTTCCATATAGTTTTCTAAGCGTTTTTCCCATTTGGAGATGGAACCAGTATTTAAAACGTAGTAAGAATGATCTTCTTCTCGCACTTTTGAGAGGTTCATGGTTTTGATATCGCGTGATAGAGTGGCCTGTGTGACTTGAATATCATTTTCAGCTAGTAAGGCTTGCAACTCTGCCTGTGTATGAATCTTATTTTTGGCTACAAGCGCACGGATGAGTTGGTGTCTATGTTCAGATTTATTCATAAAGAGCTGCCTCCTTTTATGAGGGGATAGTGATAGTGGATTGTGATAAATCAACAGTCAAGTGATAGTCTGTATTATCTCGGATTGTGATCTCAAAGTCAGTTGTATAGAGGACTAAACGAAGAGTATCTCCTTCTTTAAGTTTGTAGATAGTTGGTTGAAGCTCTAGCTTGAAGTCCATCCATTCATTGGCTTGGATTTCTTCAATCGTCAAGAGATCAGTTCGATTTTGAAGATTCAGGTAGCCTTTGGTGATGACACGTTGGGCGCTTGGATTAAATGGCAATTCGCAGAGATTTTCAAGCATGTGGTAGCGACCGTTGTCAATGGTTCTAGCACTTAAAACAGCTGGATAAGGCTGTAGATATTTCTTTTGTCCAAGTTCTAGCAGTTGGGCTGACAATAAGCCCTTGTTTGTATTTGATTTGACACGAAGTTTCAGCTCTACTCGACCATTTAAATGAATGTCTTGACTTACTGGAAGGTCAATGGTGATCTGATTGGCTTTTCCTTGGTAAAGTTCTGTGTTGAAGGTTTGGTAAGTCTTGCCATAGCGGTCAAAATCTTCTTGTTCATAGTGGTTTTGAATCACTTTTTCTTCAGTTCCAAGTGAGAAAGTATGCAATTTATCTTCTTTGCCAAAGTCATCAAGACTCTGCCATGTTTGAAGCGCAGTATTGTCTTGCCAGATGACAGTAGGAAGTTGATAGTCTGTTGCAAGTCCTAACAATTTCTTACTTAGTAAGGCATTCATGGACTCACGGAAGTCAATTGACTGCCAGTTATTCATATAAACATGGGCACCATGATGGAAAAAGAGGTGCTTTCGAATATTGTCAGGAAGAGCATGAAACATCTGATATACATGAAGTGGTTTGACGTTCCAATCCTGAGAACCATGCGTAAAGACCACCTCAGCTTTAACCTTGTGAGCATTGAGTAGATAGTTGCGGTCATGCCAAAACTGATTGTAGTCACCAGTCTTGCGATCGAGTTTCTCTTTTACCTTCTCTAAGTCTGCTTGGTGGGCTTCATTAGCACGGATATAGTCACCAGCTAAGAGATTACGGGAGTATGTCAATTCAGCAAGTGAGTCAAAATCCTCACCTGGATAACCACCAGGGCTGGTTACCAGACCATTTTCACGATAGTAGTTGTACCAAGAGGAAATACCTGCTTCAGCGATGATTACTTCTAAGCCATCCACACCAGTTGTCGCGAGACCATTGGACATGGTACCCAGATAAGAAATACCTGTTGTGGCGACTTTGCCGTTTGACCAGTCAGCCTTGACTTGGCGCTTGCGCGTGTGATCAGTAAAGGCACGACAACGACCATTGAGCCAATCAATGACATTTTTATATGCCTCAATCTGCTGGCAGTCCCCATTGGTCATGAGACCTTGAGAATCCTTGGTTCCAACACCTGATACATAGAGATTGGCAAATCCTCGTGGGAGGAAGTAATCGTTGAGAGTGTAAGAGCTATTGATGTGAGTTAGCTTTTCTTCAGCCTCGGAAACGACTTCTGCTTGACCAAGAGGTTCGACTAAATTTAGCTTAGGTTCCTCGAGTTCAATGATGTGGGGTGGTTTGACCTCAATCTCTCCTTCCATCTTATAGAGAGCCTTGTCGCTGGCTTTATCATTGGTCCCTTGGTGATAAGGACTTGCAGTCATAACCGCAGGAATCTGTCCATCATAGCGAGGACGAATAATACTAACTTTGACTAAGTCAGGGAGACCATCTTTATCAGTATCCACACGACTCTCTACATAAACAACTTCACGAATAACATCGTGACTAGAGAAGGTTGCCAAGCTCTTGCCGTTAAAGTAGTGGTAGTGATTGTCTTCTGAAATAAGTCCATCACTAACAAGCTGATCTATGAGCGTATTTCCTTTCTTCGTTCGTGTATTTAGCAATTGATAAAGATTTTCAATCAAATCTCCATAAACAATAGGAAATCCAGTTTCTTTACGGAATTGTTCGGCGTCCTCAAAGTCAACAAGATAGTTAAACCCTAAAAGTTGAAAAACGACAGTATAAAAAATATCAGCAGTCAACTCTTTATCAGACTGAAAGAAGCTCAGTAGATCCGTTTCTCTATCTGCAGCTAGGGTAGACAGAGCATAATCGGTATTGGTATAAGTGAAAAAACTCCAGCGGACAAATTGTTCAAGTTGTTTTTTTGATGATTGTTCTGGTACCAGCTTCAAACCAAGCTGGGATAACTCGCGCAAAACTTGCGAATGAGAAACCGGCAAGTAGCTGAATTGATTAAAACGCATGGCGCTCTCCTTTAGAAATATTCTAAATTTAGTATATCAAAAATAAGGTAAAAAAGATATTGTTGACCCATGAGGAAGTCAATTTAAAAAGAGGCCGAAACAGGGATCAAACCATCTTAAAAGGTGGAGATTTCAGCACAATAGCATTCAGATTATGATGTCAGTTTAGTGTTATAGGTGTGAGTTAAAGGATTGGTCTTCTACCTTTTCATTCTAGTTTTTAAAATGGTATAATAATAGTAAAACGAAAGTAAGGAGGAGATGGAATGATTGCGCAGCTCGATACTAAGACTGTATACAGTTTTATGGAAAGTGTGGTTTCGATTGAAAAATATGTACATACAGCTAAAGAATATGGCTATTCTCACCTTGCTATCATGGATGTGGATAATCTCTATGGAGCCTATCACTTTTTGGAAGTGACTCGAAAATATGGAATCCAACCTTTAATTGGTCTTGAAATGACCTTAATTATAGACGAGAAGGCGATTTCTTTCCGTTTTCTAGCCCTATCTACTAAAGGTTACCAAGAGTTGATGAAGTTATCCACTCTAAAAATGATTGGTCGAAAAAATTGGTCTGACTTTACCAGTCACCTTGAGGATATTGCTGTTATTGTTCCTTATTTTGATGGAATCGATCAGCTGGATTTAGACCATGATTATTTTATTGGGGTAAGTCCTGATACTCCTCAAGAAGTCTTTACTAAACCCATTCTTCCACTGTATCAGGTCAACTCTTTTAAGAAAGAAGACATACAGGTTTTGCAAATCTTGTCGGCAATCAAGGATAATGTCAGTCTGAGAGAAGTGGATGTGCATTCACAACAAGGAATCTTTCTACCAGCCTCAGACTTAGAAGCTCGATTTAAAAATCGCTTCCCTCAGGCACTTACCAATCTCCAAGGTGTGATAGAGAATGTTAGCTACCAACTTGATCCAAGTTTAAAACTCCCTCGCTTTAATCCGGAAAGACCAGCGGTAGAAGAACTTAGAGAGAGGGCTGAACAAGGGTTGACTGACAAGGGGTTAAGATCAGCTCTTTATCGAGAGCGGTTGAATGAAGAATTGGCTGTTATTCATGATATGGGCTTTGATGACTATTTTCTAGTTGTTTGGGATTTGTTGCGTTTTGGACGTTCCCAAGGCTACTATATGGGAATGGGGCGCGGTTCTGCTGTAGGTAGCTTGGTAGCCTACTCACTTGACATCACAGGGATTAATCCGGTTGAGAAAAACTTGATTTTCGAGCGCTTTTTAAATCGTGAGCGGTACACCATGCCTGATATTGATATTGATATTCCAGACCTTTATAGACCAGAGTTCATTCGTTATGTTCGTGATCGGTATGGTAGTCAACATGTGGCGCAGATTGTCACTTATTCGACCTTTGGAGCAAAGCAAGCAATCCGTGATGTTTTCAAACGTTATGGTGTCCCTGAGTATGAATTAACAAATATTACGAAAAAAATCAGTTTCCGAGATACGCTAACGACGGCCTATGAAAAGAATTTGCAATTTAGGCAGGTCATCAATAGCAAGATCGAATACCAAAAAGCCTTTGAAATTGCTCGAAAGATAGAAGGTTATCCTCGTCAGACCTCTATACATGCGGCTGGAGTCGTTATGAGTGACCAAGATTTGACGGACTATATTCCTCTAAAATATGGTGAGGATATGCTCATCACCCAGTATGATGCTCATGGTGTTGAAGCCAATGGACTTCTAAAAATGGATTTCCTCGGTTTACGTAACCTGACTTTCGTACAGAAAATGCAGGAATTGCTTGCGGAATCAGAGGGTGTTCATCTAAAAATCGAAGAGATTGATCTGGAAGACAAAGAAACCTTGGCCCTCTTTGCGGCTGGAAATACGAAAGGTATTTTCCAATTCGAACAACCTGGTGCCATTCGATTGTTGAAACGAGTTCAGCCGCAAGTCTTTGAAGAAGTGGTAGCAACAACATCTCTAAACAGACCAGGTGCTAGTGATTATATCGATAATTTTGTGGCTCGCAAGCATGGTAAAGAAAAGGTGACGGTGCTGGATCCTGCCTTGGAGGACATCCTATCATCAACCTATGGTATCATGCTCTATCAAGAGCAAGTCATGCAGGTAGCTCAGCGCTTTGGAGGATTCAGTCTTGGTAAAGCTGACATTCTCAGACGTGCCATGGGTAAGAAAAATGCCAAAGAGATGCATTTGATGAAGGAAGATTTTATCACAGGAGCTATGAAATTGGGGCATACAGAAGAAAAAGCCAACCAAGTTTTTGCAGTGATGGAAAAGTTTGCAGGCTATGGATTTAATAGATCCCACGCCTATGCCTATTCAGCTCTTGCTTTCCAACTTGCTTATTTTAAAACTCATTATCCTGCTATTTTCTTTCAAGTTATGTTGAATTATTCAAGCAGTGATTACATTGTGGATGCTCTGCAGATGGGATTTCAAGTAGCACCTTTAGCAATCAACAGCATTCCCTGTCATGATAAGATTGCCCAGGAGAAGATTTATCTTGGTTTGAAAGCCATTAAAGGAATGCCGAGAGATTTTTCCTATTGGATCATTGAAAATCGTCCTTTCTCAAGTATTGAAGATTTCGTCACACGTCTTCCTAAGAATTACAAGAAACTGTCGCTTTTGACTCCTTTGGTTGAACTGGGGCTCTTTGATGAATTTGACAAGAACCGTCAGAAAATCCTAGTGAATTTGCCCAACCTATTTGTCTTTGTTGAAGAGTTGGGAGGACTATTTGCAGATGCAAACTATAGTTGGACTGAGGCTGATGATTTTACAGAAGCAGAGAAATTTTACAAGGAGCAGGAACTGATCGGGGTTGGTATCAGTGCTCATCCTTTACAAACACTTGCCAAACAAGCCATTTATCCAACGACACCCATTGCTACTCTCACTGAGGGGAGTCAAGCAACACTCCTAGTTGAAGTGCAAAAACTAAAAGTGATTCGAACCAAAAAAGGCGAGAGCATGGCCTTTCTACAGGTTCATGATAGTAAGTCTCGGATGGATGTAACTGTATTTTCAGACCAATATAGAAAATTTGCTTCCAATTTATCCGAAGGGAAATTTTACTACATCAATGGCAAGGTTCAATCTCGAGATGGTCGTCTGCAAATGATTGCACAAGATTTGAAAGAAGCAGTCGCTGAACGATTCTGGATTCAAGTTAAAAATCACGACTACGATAAAGAGATTTCAAATATTCTGGAACAATATAAAGGCCTAATTCCTGTCATTATCAGGTATGAAGAGGAACAAAAAACGGTTGTTTCCACACAACATTTTGTAAGAAAAGATTCTACTCTACAGGAAAAATTAGAGGGAATTGCTATGAAAACGATTTATCGCTAAAAATACGAAAAATAGAAGAATTTTCAAATGAAATGTGGTATAATCAATAAGAATGTTAAAAGAAAAAGGAGCAAAACCAAATGAAACGTATTGCTGTTTTGACTAGTGGTGGAGATGCCCCTGGTATGAACGCTGCCATCCGTGCAGTAGTTCGTCAAGCAATCTCAGAAGGAATGGAAGTCTTTGGTATCTATGATGGATACGCAGGGATGGTTGCCGGTGAAATCTATCCACTTGATGCTGCTTCAGTTGGAGACATCATTTCACGTGGTGGTACTTTCCTTCACTCTGCTCGTTACCCTGAGTTTGCACAACTTGAAGGTCAACTTAAAGGGATTGAGCAGTTGAAAAAACATGGAATCGAAGGTGTCGTTGTAATCGGTGGTGACGGTTCTTATCACGGAGCTATGCGCTTGACTGAGCATGGATTCCCTGCTATCGGACTTCCAGGTACAATCGATAACGATATCGTAGGTACTGACTTCACAATCGGATTTGATACTGCAGTTACTACTGCAATGGATGCAATCGATAAGATTCGTGATACATCATCAAGTCACCGTCGTACTTTCGTTGTTGAAGTAATGGGACGTAATGCTGGTGATATCGCACTTTGGGCAGGTATTGCAACAGGTGCTGATGAAATCATTATCCCTGAAGAAGGCTTCAAGATGGAAGATATCGTAGCTAGTATCAAAGCTGGTTATGAATGCGGTAAAAAACACAACATCATTGTTTTGGCTGAGGGAGTTATGTCTGCCGATGAGTTTGGTAAGAAACTCAAGGAAGCTGGAGACACTAGTGACCTTCGTGTAACTGAACTTGGTCACATCCAACGTGGTGGTTCACCAACTGCGCGTGACCGCGTCTTGGCGTCACGCTTGGGAGCACATGCTGTTAAACTTCTCAAACAAGGAATCGGTGGTGTTGCTGTTGGTATCCGTAATGAGAAAATGGTTGAAAATCCAATTCTTGGTACAGCAGAAGAAGGAGCCTTGTTCAGCCTAACAGCTGATGGCAAAATCGTTGTTAACAACCCTCACAAAGCTGACCTTGAACTTGCTAGCTTGAACA
>CAJPSM010000021.1 GCA_905373305.1 uncultured Streptococcus sp.
GTATTTTCTTTATCCGTTTTACTCATTCTTTTTTTAATGGTATAAGCAGAAACTTCCTCTAAAGAAATAAATTTTTCATAATCTTCTCTCCAGGTGCCGAAGAATAATTCTCTCAAAGAATCCTCATAATTCAAAACAATAATTCGACTCATAGTTTCAGCTCCAGCAAGAGTCCAATACATTCCTCTTTTTTTCATTCTATAAGTGACCTTACGATGCTGACTCTCCATTATCCCGATTCCTGCATGACTGAATCCTCTCTGTTCGGCTGGTTTAGTGTATTGGAAATTTCTCAATATTTTACTCTTGAACTTCTCAAATAACTCTTGTTCTTCTTCTGTCTCGATATAACTTTCGGTCGTATCTAGGACAGTTCTCATTAACTGCTTATCATGTTGCTTAATCGCCTGGAAAGCTCTCTCTAATAGATCCTCAGAGTAAAATTTTAGATAATTCTTCAGCTCCTTATTTACATGGTACTCATCCCAGAAATGTTCGTGGCGTTTAATTCGCAGAACCTTCGCAATCTCTTTGAAAACATAGGGTGTATATCCATGGCCTCCATCAGAGTTCGTAATCAATAAAGTCTGATTCGTAATTTCGTAATTATTGAACAGATAATCGATCACCTGCTCCCTCACTAAGCGGTTGTCAAGGCCAATAAATTCTTTTTTGTCCTGGAGTTCAAATCGATTGCTGCCAACTTTCTGGCTTCCTGTATGGACTACAAAATGGGATAAATCGTAATGTTTATTATCCTTCTGTGTGTCACGTGCTTTAACCATCACACCATCACCCTCAATATATATAACCTGGGCTTTTCTTTTGCTAACTTCTTTACCCTCTTCGTAATAGCGATAGGCTTCTCTTTCCTCTAACAACTTCTCACAAATTTTTACAGCTTTTACTACAATTGGCTTTGTGATAGAGATATGATAAGTCAATTGGATCACCTGAGTTACTTTATCATATGGCATTAAAGTAGATAATTTAGCCACCTGATACATAAATTCCCAGGAGAAGCGGACGTTCTTTTGAAGCCCTAACTTTTCATCTACTGGAACAACCCAATGATCTCCCTTTTTCCAACGTCTTCTTCTAAAAGTAAATTCACCAAATGTAAAAGCGACGGTTCGCTCCATTGAATGAATACAGGTATAGCCCTTTGCTTTCATGACTGGAATCATCTCCTCATCATACTTAGAAACAAAGTTATAAAATTCTTTTGCATTTTGAAACAGCAATTGATTTTTTAGTTCTCTCTCATCAAAGAAAGCCATTCAGAATCCTCCCTTATTAAAATTACGCTTATTTTAATAAATTTTGACCTGAATGTTCAAATAATCCTTTGTTCTGACAAAAAAAGAGCCTATCTTTTCAGATAAACTCTTATTTGTCATACCAGGGTTTCTCTTTCTTACTAAAATAGGATTTGCTCATTTCAATAGTAGCAATCCCCATAGGAATCAAAATAATACTCCATAAAACCGTCACAATTCCATCTGCAATAAAGGAAAAACCACCTGTAAAGTGAAGTCCCAAATACAGTAATAATACAACTGGAAAGAAAGCTGGAGCGAATTTTAAAATGGCCAACCCTAAAACAATTATAAACACCATACTAAGACCAAACGTCTTATAAAATACATAGACTGCTATAGCTCCGATAAAAATAAAGAACAGCTGAACAAGTCTTTTAATATCAATGAAAATCATTGTAGATTCCTCCTACTTCATCAGTAATAATTTAAAATCTCATCTGTTAGATAAATTCTATTGGGTAGATTAGATCCTTGGCGGACTTCTTCAATTAAACCATGATTCTTTAGCTTCTTTTTCAAAGAAATTACTTTGCTTTCACCTGATTGAAGAGCCTCCATTAGCTCCTCTACACGGTAACATACAAAAGTATTTCCATTTTCATCATATCCTTTTAATTCAAAGTCAACCGCTCCTCTTAAACGATTTAATAAAAGCATATAGAGAAAGATTCCACTACTCTTCAAATCATTAAACTGTGGATTGTCTATTATTGGACGAGGAATCAAGAATTGTCCTGAATCTGTTGCTGCTGAAGAAAACTCTGGAATATCTGATAGATCTGATAAGTATTTCATTACTATATTTCCTTTCTTATGGAACTCTATTTTTTCTTTCGCTCCATCTTTTCCCATTCTCTTATAATCAGATTCTCAAGATAAGATGAAGCTGATTTTTCACCGTGAAACTCTACTAAAGCATCTAACATATCATATCGAACATTATGATGCAGAGAGAAAGGGAAACGTTGCTTTTTATTGTAGCTTTCAGGAGACTTTCTAGCCTCCTGATTTTGTTTCCTAGACGAAGGAATCTTTTCTCTCTTTGGTGTACTTTGGAATGTTTGTTTTACTTGTGCGAATCGATTCTCTGTCATGCTACCTCTCCTTCTAACACACTCAAAATATTTTCATATACGTAGTTTATATTATCATAAAACTTTTGATGTGTCTCTTTTTGGTTAGCTGTCATCTCTTCATGCTGCTCAAAGACACTCTGACTGATCACAAGACTCTTGGCCATGAGCTCTTTCTCCTGGATAGACCCCAGATAAGCCTGATCTTCTTCAACAACTTCTAAAAATTGTTTACAGGTGTCTGTTACATTGTTTCCAACGTACTTAATCTTATTTCCAATAAGGTAAGGTTCTGCTTTAACATAGCTTTTCTTAGTAATGACTTCGATAGCTTCGCTCTTGATGAAGTCTACAAAATTTTTCAAAGATAGCCAGGCACGAAAACCATTAAGAGAGGCATCAGAAACAGCTAAGACAATATCTGATACGGCTATAAAATTAGCCGTAACTAGGCTCTCGTCATTGTGCGTATCAATTAGAATGACATCAAATTGTGCTTCTAACTCCTCGTAATGTTCGCTAAACCACATAAACAACTGGAGATATTTGTTGTTTCGACTAGCCAGATCTAACTGCTCATCTGTCAAACGCTCATCACCACAAATCAAACTAAGGTTTTCTGATATTGGTACAATTTCATACTCTCCAGTCGTAAATATATCATAGACGGTTTTCTCACATTTTACATCAAATGTTCTTGTCAAATTGCATTCCCAGGCTCCATCAATGAGTAGTGTTCTAAGCCCCTTAACACGTGCCAACCAATCCCCTTCATTAAAGGTATCTGTAGTCTTACCACCGCCACCTTTACCTAAGTTTGTTGTCTGAATCTTCATGATTCCCTCCTTGGATAATTGTATATTTTGTTATATAACTTTTTATATACTTAATTATACCTAAAACAACTTTTCTTGTCAATATAAAAGCACAAAAAGTTATATAACTTTTTGTGCAACTTGTTAGCCGTATGTACCACCTATATTTCCACCAACATAGGCTTTTAGCTGGATTTGTTGAACCGTAGTATTGAAATTTCCAACGAAGTAGCTGTTCTCTTCTCCGTTTTTAGTTAGAACAATCAAAAATTGAATAACATCATCTGATTCAGTTGGCATCACTTCCAATTGTTTAGGTTGAAAATCATACTGATTCGTCAGAAGAGCCATCGCAAAAGTTTGAACCATCGCATTCTGTGTCATAGATAAATGATTTTCGATTGTTCCCTTGACATTTGGCAGAAAATTCGTCTTTTTTATATCTGCTACTGCTTCTTCAAAGGCTTTTAACACTTCTTTTTTGTCTTCTGGGCTTGCCTCTGCATAGGGGCGTTCTAGTTTTAGCTTAGCTGTCCGATAATGCTTCTCGTCTGCTGTTTCCTCTTTGGAAGACGGCTCGTTTTGTGCGGTTCCTGAAGAACTCACCTGGGCAGCTTCTTCTATTTTAGTTTGTTGAGACGGCCTGAAACTCGATACAATCCCTATCCCTGCCAAAACCAATAGAATACCTACTACAATCGATGCAACCATATTCTCCTTTATCCAATCAATCATCTTATATACTCCTTTTAATTTGAACTTAATTTAGCTTCTCTGTCATCTGGATAAGCAAAAGAGATTACCTGTTCTTGTTGTTGTGATTTAGTCCAAATACGATAATTCCATGTATATGGAGTTTTGAACTGATCCCAACCACTCAGAGGTGTATTTTGTTCTACAAATAAGATAGAGCCATTCTCGAAAACATGACATACAATTCCAGTATGACCATATCCTCCGCCTCCTACCTGTGAAGAGAAAATAGCGCCTCTTTTAGGTGTAGTCTTAACCGAATTTCCAAATATTGCAGCCCATGCCGCCGCTTGATCTTTCCCATCTCCCTGTACTGAGCCAGAATGACCCCATAAGTGATTTCCCATGCTAATTGTAAGATTCACACATTGTCCAGCATACTCGTCACTTCCAGGATTATACCATCCTGTAGACTTGGCATAATCCATGCCTAAGCTCTTAGGATCAATAATGAATGGTTTCAAACTATCTGGTAAGTCTTCTGGTTTATACCCCCACGCAGTCGCATCTGAAGGGACAGTTCCCGTTCCATCGGTACTGCTGCCTGATTCTCCACATCCACTGTTTTCAGCTGAAGAAGACACCGCACTATCTGAAGAACCGACATCTTGTGTACTGGATCCTTCATAAGGTTTCTCACCATGAGCAGCAATAGCTTCCTTATCAAGCCACTGATACTTCGTACCTAGTTTCTGGTACATATCAGTTAGCTTGCTCTTATAAGTGCCATCTGTGGCCCATCCACCATCTGCTATAGCAGATAGGCTAGCAATACCATTTGTATTGTTTATAGCCCCTTTATAAAGTGTCTGGTGAGCCATAAACTCAGATTTCCCTACGATTCCTGCATCGTAGCTAGAGAACCAAGTATAAGTTCCTCCTGTGCCGTCTCCGACATTCGCTCCAGGCTTTGTCCCACTTAAATCAACACTATCTTCACCATACGTCGCAAGAGTAACTGGAAAATTACTTTTACTAGAGGTTTTAACACCTCCCATATTGTGAGCTTTCCAGAAGGAAGTACCATTAGGATTCGTAAAATTGAAGCCATTCTCTATCATTGTTTGAGTGATAGAAGCTGAAGGTAGGAAACCTCCTGCCTTCCAAGACAGGATATAGGCTTCCTTGTGCTTTTTTACAAATTCATCGATGGAACCATCAGCTGAAGAAACTGTGGAGTCGCCAGTTGAAGATGTTGTTTCTACAGCACCACAATCATTTCTTCCATTATTAGTTACAGCTCCCATTATCCCAACTAACATGGTTATCCCAACATTGATAATTAATAGGAGAGCCACAAAAGGAATGAGGATCTTCAGTTTAAATATTTTTTTCATGGATACCTCGCTTATTTACCACAATCCTAATATTGTTCGCAAAATTCCATAAAAAACTAAAAATACAATAAATCCTATTCCAATCTTCTTGAGACCGTTCAAAAACTCCTTATCTCGTTCTTTTTGTGCTTCCAGTCGTTTTGGATCAGATTCTCCCTCTGAAGCGAAATAATCTCTTTCTTGTTGCATGCGATATTTACGAATCAATACGTATTGATCAAATCTCTGCTTAGTTCTGGCAATCATTCCTAGTTTATTTTTGGCCATTCTGGTTTACCTTCCTTTCTTACTCAATACCGCCATAGCGCTCAACTTCAGGGGCTAACAGCTGTTGGTTAAAGACCAGATTTCCTACCCCTGCAATATTCATGAATAACTGTCCTTTCTTCAGACGAGGCAAAGTCTCTAGTTCAGACTGGTTCATTGATCCAGATAAGGCGTTAGCTAGTAGAGGAACACTGGTTTCGTCCGTCTGAGCAAAAACTCTATATTGCATCAGACCAAAAATCCTCTGGACTGCCGTTACGTACGGATCCTTATGAGTGCCAATCCCCGTCTCAAACAGAATCCCTCGCAGTGAATTAACAGACAATACAACACCAGCAAAGTTTTCGCCCATTGTATCAATCATATCAGCCAGAAGGTTGACACTACTTTCATGCTTAGGGTCAATGAGTGTCTGTGCCCCACTAATATTGACAATATAGTGCTGCATATCCATCTCCGTTAAGTCAGGACGTCTCTTCAGTAATTGCTTACAGCGTTTTCCGTTATTGACAATATCAGCCGAGACAAGTGAAAGAACAGAGAATATTTGAACATTTAACAAATGAGGGGCGTTCTTCAAACCTGAGAAGTCAAATGTCACAACTTGCTCTGAAGAAATATCTTGAAATTTGGTTGTCCCCTCGAAAATTTCTGCGTTTGTTGTCAATAGTTCGTTAAACGTGTTGTAAATACGCTTAACAGCCTTGTGTTCGGCTTTATCCGTACTAGTTTGTTCCAGTCGACGTTTGTAGGCATCAACAAACAAAATAAAATCAGACAGAATAGGATACTCTTCCTTCACAATATCCGTCGCTTTCAGTTTTTCTGGATTCAATGAAGGATTTCGAGCCCACATATTTCCCTCAATATAAAACTCATTCAGGAGAGTTCCAAATGTGATTAAATCGTCTCCTGTCACTTCATTATTCAGGAGTTTATAGATACTCTTCAGTTTCTCGATATGAAGGTTGTAGGATTTCTTCTTATCGATTTCAGTTCCTGCTTCATTGGTCACTGTTGGAAATACCTGGAAGATATTGATACGGTTAGCCTCACCTGATAAATCAAGAATCAATCCATGTTGTTTTCGTGTCTGATCAAGAAACTGGCCAGTAGCATCAAAGTTACGAATATAATGCCCCTTCGCATAGAGACCGTCTGTGTGTTTCATAAGAAAAGATCGTTGTCCCATCTTTGGATTTCCAGATAGGATCATAAAGGATCGTGTTCTTTTCTCGTCACGTTCTAGAAAATTGAAATTTACCGCTCCGTTCGTTGGAGTCCATCCAAGATAGAAGCCTTTCTCATCTTCTAGCTTCGTATGATTAAAGAAATATCCACCAGCTATTGAGTGAGCTGGAGTCGGTATCCCTCTTCGATGATTGGGCAAATCAATCTGATATTCGGCTGGAATAAATGGAGCATGGTATTCAAAATCTAATTCTCCAGACAGAATAGTGGATTTGAATTTCGACGTTTTGTCTTTGACTTCTTCAACCTTCTTGAATAACTCTTCTTTGATTGATGCAAACACAAAGACACGAATATACATCCCATACATAGCTATATTCCGCTTATCAATTTCACGGCTTAGTTTATTCAGATTGTCAATTTCATCTAGTTCTTTCCGATTATTGGTTAGTTTGCTATTGTTTGTAATCCGTGTTGACTTCTCTTCAATAGAGTCCTCAATCTCTTTTTGAAGCTGTCTATTATCCTCCTTGTACAGTGACAGGAAGGAACGTGTTCCAGGAAGCAACAACAATTCAGAAAGCCAAAAACGATCCATTCCTTCAGTTGGATACTCATAATAGTGTAAGACCGTATGGCATCCATCTCCACTTATCCAGAAACGATCATCCTTTTTAAAATCAATATTTCCTTGCGGTTGAATCTGGCTAAGGAAAGCAAGGTCATATCCTTCATTCTTTAATTGTCTTTGTCTACGTTTTGATAAATCAGGCATGCTATCTCTCCTACACTTTCTCATTCATATTGTTGTATTGCTTTATAATTTGAATTTTCTTCCTGTAGCTGATATCTTGTGGAACAAAATCATTATTTCCATAGGTTTTAGCCTTACGAACCAATTCGTCCAATTCGGTTGTTGTGGGCGCAAATAGCCACAGTATGAACTCTGTATTATAGACTTCTTGTCGGATGCTTTCTTCAACTTTAATTTGGCTTTGAAGCCAAATTTCACGATCCTTGAGTTGTAAAAAACGTCTATCATTTATTGATAACTTAGACATTTCTTGTCGCACTAAATCCAAATGATGGCGCAAGTCAGAAATTTGCGTATCTGTATTTGTTGGTAAAGTTGTCGTCTCCACTTGGATATTCGATCCAAATCGAGTCAACCAGGTTTCAAAATTTTCAATGGTTCTCATAACCTCGTTATAAGACATCGATCCTAAATCTTTACCTGGTATCTCCATCAGCTGCAAGTAGCCATAATCAACTAACTGGATATAAGCCTGGCTGTTTGGAATGATTGATTTTACATCCAACAACTCAACGCAAGAATGCAAATCAAAATATTCCTGCGTTTGTTTCTTCGTTTCTTGAATACGTCCCAGCGGACGTTTCTCATTTTTTGGGGGTTGAGTTTGTTTAATCGCCATTATGGTTTTCTCCTTCTGATGTAATTTAAGCTGATATAACGTTTTCTTCTTCGTCTGAAGAAAAGAAACATGCTGTGCCAATTCTTTTTGCCACCGTTAGCTGGTAACACCAGATATAAACTCAGAACTGGTGTTAAAAAAATGAATGCGAACATCTGTATCCACTGGCTTTTAGGAAAGATTTTTAAGCCAACGCTCAAAGCGATTACGCCAGTAATTCCTACAAAAGCAATATCTAGGATAAGAAGGCCTATAATCTTGATTTTGGCATAGATATCTCTAGGTACACCGTATTTTTCACCGTACATGAATTTCTCCTTTATATTTGTTTTGACACTCACATTATAATGAATAATCGAAAATATCTTTTAAAGGGACAATAGCATTTTCCCCATCATCCTTCAGGAATAAATTGTATAAAAAGTTATATACTTTTTTGAACAATAAAAGAAGCCTCAATCTTGAGACTTCTTAACTAAATCAAAGAATGATTCTTCAGAAAGGAAAGTGATGAATTGACCGTCTGATATTCGTCTAAGCGCTTCATCATGCTTTTTAGACCTTTTATCTAGATCAAAAAGATTCAACTGCTTGTGTCCTAAAACCAATATATCTGTCCTAGAAGATACATAGTTTTGAACGACAGCTCCTTTACTTTCTAAAAATCGTATGGCTTCTTCTCGAGTTAGAGGACGTAGACTTCCTGTGATAACAATGTTCTTTCCTGTTAAATCCATAGTTCAGCCTATTCTTCTTCGTCCTCACTCTCAGCACCTGTGATATGACGTCCTCCCTGCATACGCTGTCCAGCTTGTTGCATTTGTTGGTTCATGTAGTTCATTTGATTCATACTCTTTTGAAATTTCTGTTGAGAAGAATCAGGCTGTGCTGGTGGTTGTGTCGATTCTGAAACTGGTGCCTCTGCAGGTGGATTTGGATCTTGAATTGGGGACTCCATTTCTTCAGCTGGAGGAGTTGGATCGACAATAGGTGCTTCGGTTGTTCCTGGATCAACTGGAGGCTCAGGAATGTCAATTGGTCCAGGCTGATCAATTCCAGGAACAGCATTATTTTTCAGAGCGTTATAGGTCGCATTTTGAGCAGAGGCAGCCTTATCATCCAGCTTATCTAAAACTTTGCCAACTGCCCCTTGCCCATTTTGCATGGCTTCAAATGCTTTCCATTCTGCCAAATCAACCATATTGCTTACACCACCTTTGGCCGCATTCATCAAGCCCTGGTCTTTTACAGAGTTCAAAGCACCTTGAATACCTCCTCCAGTTCTGGCTAGGCTATTTCCTAGAATCTGACTTCCTTTAGACAAGGCATCTGGAGCTTTTTTAGCCATATCCATACCAAATTGACCAAGTGCCATACTGCCATTAAAGAGACCGCCTGCTCCAGCCGCAAAGGCATTCCCCATCATCATAGCACCCAGCAGTTGTTGAGCTGTTTCACTATGACCTGTTGAAACTCCAAGCCAGCGCTCGATCATGGCCACTCCTTGCATGGCCGCAAAGAATACTCCAACATAGACAAAGGCAGCTGCGAGACACTGTTCCCACATATTGAGTCCATCAAAGAATCCGCCAGAAAGCTTAGATACAGCTGAAACAGAAAGGATTGGTAAATCTCTGAAAATCTCAAGTGTTACACGCATAATGATAACTTCAAAGAAAATTCCTGCTAAAGCACCGCCAATCGTTCTTAGCAGCTCCTTATATTTCTTTGAGTTTGATAGAGAACTATATCCAAGAATTGGAGAAATCATTGCTTCAATCAGAATATCAAAAACTGATTTAACGAGCTTGATGATCATGCTGACCAAAAGAACAACAAGGATAATATACTGGAGGAACATCCCTATCCAGTTGACTTTATAGCGCATATAAACTGATTCAAAAGCACTCAATTGATTGATGAGACGGTGTTCTGTAATGCTTTCAACTCCAGTATTATTGGAATTCAACTTATGGAGGAACAAGCCTTTAATCCCTGCTATTTTGTCGGTTTCCTGCATATCCTTTAACAGTTTTGGATTTGTCGTACCATAGTTTGCCCCAAAATCAATCTTGGTCGCAAAATCAGTCGTGTCCCGCTGTGCAGGGTCATCCGTGATATTATTGACAGGAGTTGACCCCTCCTGAACGGGCTTGATATAACCATAATCATCCATTGGAAACAGCTCCGTAGAAAAATCTTTGTAGATCAAAACTTTTAAGTCTACCACATTATTTTTCATGGGCTGAAGAGCCAAGGAGGAAGTTGGTTGACTACCAGATGGCGCTTCACTGGTGACCGTCTGGATAGACATGGCATCCTGCGCCACTGCGGTTGAGATAGTGGTCAAAGCTAGTGGCAATACGGCAGTTACAGCAGTCACCAAAAGGAAATTCGTAATGACCCCTTTGTATTTGACTGGTTTTGTAAAAACTCCTGCAACAGCCGACACAACCAAAATCAGGGTAAACAAGGACGTCCCCAATAACTGAAACCAGTAAAAGAACTGGCCTATAATCGTCTTCTGGTCTCCCAGATAACCGAAGAGACCAAAGAGCTTGAACATATTATTAAAAACATGTTCTAGGCTGGAAGTGATTTGATAAAGAGCCTTGGCAATCCCTCCTGGTAAATAGGTGAGAAATGCCATAAATGCAGGAGTCGGTTCTAAATAGTTGCCCCAGTAGGAATAAAATTCCGCCAGCTTTTTTGCATTCTCGCCTGTGATTTCACCATTGAGATTCTTGACCTCATTCATCAAATCTGAAAAGGTTTGATAGTGCACTAAAGGTACCTTCTTTCTTTCTAAGATACCCCTATCATATTCGATAATGGCAAAATCGTTTTTAAAGGGACAATGAAATTCTGACAATAAAAAAAGCCTCAAATAATTGAGACTTTTGTAAGTTAATCTGCTTTTCCATTGAAATCATAGAAAGCATTGTCTTCTTTATAGCCACGAAGTAATTCAATGACTCTAATTTTTTTACCACCTTCAGTCAAGACGACTTGATAGTAAGCACCAGCCTCTTCAGGCTTATCTGCGTTATCACCAACAGCTATAGTAAAATTATCCTTTCCTTTCAGTTGACTTTCCAAACTAACAATAGTTCCTCTGAAAGAGGCTGGAATTGCCTTCACTTGTTCTTCTGAAAGAACACTGTACCTAATGCTTTTACCGTCATTATTTGAAATGGTTCGCTTTTCTTTATCGAATTTTAAAGTAGAACCTACTCCACCACTAAAAATAGAACTATCATAACTATCTTCTTGTGAAAAGCCCGTATAGCTATCTTTTAGCACATTTTTAGCGAGACTTTCAGGTGATTTTTGACCACATGCTCCTAGTAAAATCAAGGCTAACCCTACTAAAACAATTCTTAAAAAGTGCTTTGCTTTCATCATTTTTTCTCCTAATCGTTATTTACCTCATTATAACAAACATCATTTTTTCTTGCAAGTGTTTATATAACTTATTGTACATCTTTTTAGATAACTTCATCCGCAAAGAAGTCATCTCCATCATCATAATAATCATAGTCACCTTGAATAACACTAGCTACAGCTGCCTGAAATAGTTCATCTGTGGAAGCAAATGATTGGGATTGTACCTTTTGTCCTTTACTGTGACGGCCTGATAGTTTGGGAGTTTCTCCATTGTTGCTGAGGAGAGGCATAGTCAAACGTTGCCTCCAGTCTATGATGTTGTTGAAGGCTGTACCAGCATCAACTGCTATCTCCTGAAGTTCTAGCTCACGGTGTGCACTTTCGACTGGAATATCTGCAAGAGTCATCGATGTATCAAACTCCTCTTGTAAGAACATGTACTTGTAAGGGAAGCTGTTCTTATCATGTGCGAAGATTGGATCCGTTGTGACCTTACGTCCAACATTATCCCGTCCCTTGACCCCACGTAAGATAACCGCTTCTCCTTCCTGAAGCTTGGCCAATTGGGTTGGTGTCAACAATTCTTGTTTTGGATTTTCGACAGCTACATTTGGATTGGCCTCGTCCAGAATATTGCTGGAGCGCCGTCTTCTGGTGATGGTACATGTACCCAACTCAGCACTAAATTTCTTATTGGTGTCTGAAGACGTTGTTTTGACGTAAACCTTCAACGAACAGTTATCCATAATCGTTTGAGCAACATTTTGACCATAGACATCATATAGTTGCTCCAGGTTTTGAATCCATAGGTAATAGAGAATGTTTTGCCCCAATCCGATAGAAATTTTCGTATCCATGTGAGGAATGGCTGGCATGTTTGTAAACTCATCCAAGATATGGAGAATGCGATTGATACACTTCCGACCATTTGTTAATGCAAGCTCATAGTTGGCATTGTATAACTGATCTAAGAACAAAGAGACAATCCCATTGTATTCTGTGCGGTTTGGCGGTGTTACCAGGTAGATGACTTTCGGTTTGTCTGAATAGACCAGTTCAATATCCGACTCCTGAAGAAGATTTTGGGTGTCTTCTTTATCCTTTAAGACGGTTATATCGATATGATCTAAAATCGGCTTCTTGGTATACTCATCTAGTTCTAGACTATCTCCATCTTTTCGATAGACTTTCTCAGCTGAGAATTGAAAGACTTGATCCCGAACTGAAGACTGACCATTGTTCTTATGATTGAAATCAATCGTTACCGTAAACTGATCTGGAAGTTTAGGCTCGATGGCATAGGTCAGATATCCTTCCCCATCAACAAGAGCTGTAGCTTGCTTCACATAGTCAACTTTCTTTTCGACTTTCCCCCATTTCTTCAATCCTGTAATCGTTACTTTAGCAGTCTTGTGCTTGAACTCGTTTTTGAGTTGGCTATTGGTGCTTGATCTCAGTTTGACAGACAATCGACGTGGGAAGCCAACAGACTCTAAGTCAATAGAGTTTTTGGAAGTGAGCTTCGCCACGTTGTCTTGCAAGAACAGGTTGATTCCTGTCATCATGCTAGAGTAGACATTCCCTTTAGTCTCATCACCACCAAAGTCTGAAGCACGAAATTCGATATCCGCCATTTGTCTAAATTTCGAGAATTGTTTTTGATTGACTTGTCTCAAATTATCAAAATAGACTGTGATTTTTGATTTCTTCGATACTTGTTGTTCTCTGCTTGGATTCTCGACGATTTCGCCAGCTCCATCTACAAAGACTTCTTCAGACCCCATTGTCGCCAAGAATTTCGCAACGTTAGGGATGGTAATGGTATCCCAGGCATCGTCTTCACCATTTTGATAGGTTTCATTAGCTCGATCCATCAAAGCCATTGTAAGAGCATTAAACAGGGATATAGAAGACTTACGGAAGTATTCCGCATTTCCCTTCTCTCCACCTTTTTGTTTCGGATAAATCGATTCTGCGACTGCGTTGACATAGGTTTGAGTCTTCTCATAGTAGCCCTTCTTTGCGGCTGCTATGGCCAAAGCTAGAGAATTGTAGGACATGGACCAATCCATATTTTGGAAAGAAAGAACATTGACATCATAGTCACGTTGCCTCATGAGTTTGTAGGAGGCTTGATAATGCTCCCCTTTCGGATCTGCTATAACCATCGATGGTTTCAACTCCGCACGGCTATTGATTTCAATTGCTGGAGTGATATGACCCTCACCCTTACCTGAACGAGTCATCCCAATTCCTAACAAGTTCGTTGGCTTATCTTCAATGTAGTAGTAACCTGAAGGAAAAGCTAACATGCCCAAAATGCGCTCCGCATTGGTCACGTATCGGCTGATTTTCCTATTTTGCCATAACATCTGAGTCCTCAGTGTTTGTCCTGCTAAATCATGATTCAGTTCATGAAATACAGGAGCCCCACCCTCACCTGGATAAGTTAGAGCTTTATTGGGAATCTTTTTGTATTGACGACGAATTTCATCAACCGTCACAAAACGGTCATCCCCCTCCTCATTATGGTTGTAGTCACGAAACTGCTCAAAGTTGATCCAAGCAGATTTCCAAGCAAGGACTAGACCCATCAGAAAGAGAGGAAAAGCTAAAATCGGTGCTATCAAGAAGACTTTAGCGTTCAATAAACTTTGAAATAAGAGGCTGTTTAAATCAAAGTTTACGGCCTTACTAGCATCTTTAAACGACCAAATACTAAAATAGAGAAAGCGGATTGTAGCCCTCAAAACAGTGACCAGGTAATTGGTTAAGATAAAAGCAATAAAGCTAAAACCTAATCCCATATAGACGAAGCTACGATAACTTTTAAAATAAAGAATGGGTTTCATTTCTTTATCAAAACGTTTCCGTTCTCGTTTAACAAAAGGGAGGGTATAGAATATCCTGAAGAAAACATTCCAAAGAATGAGAGAGACAAGCGCAAAGATTTTAGGTAAGAATGACTTCATTCCATTGAGCAGCCCTCTAACTGATTTGAACCATACTTGTTTCCAATCAATTCCTTTACGATTTTTCCAACCTCTTTTTATTGCTTGCCTTAGACTACTCTTTCCTGCTAATAACCTTTGATAGCTTCTTAAAAAATACGGCTGGAAGAGTTTGAATAGGTAATAACCTGCTACCCCTAGAAAAAGGAAGGTATTAAGCCAACTGGCTCGAATCAGTTGGATAAGGGTATAAAATACTACTTCAAATAACTCAAACAAACGACTACCCCCTTACACCTTCCAAGAACCATTCCATTTTTCGAGTATAGAAGCTCGAAAAGAGAAATATGTGAAACTGTAGCCTTGGAGAGGCTTTCTCATAACGGTTAAAATAGTTTTCCAACCATTTCTCTCCATCCAACTGAAGAACATTCAATCGACTGGATCGACTTTGTTCTAAGTAATTGGTCACCTGAAGAGATTCCGCAATCAATTCATCAGACAGATAATTGTATTTTTGTCTTGCCATTGTTGCACTCCTTTCTTATTATCTCTTAATTCCCCTCTATTCTAAAGGATAATATCAAATTCTTTGTTAAAGGGACAAAAGATATTATTGCACAAAAAGTTATATAACTTTTTATATAATAAACAGACAATAAAAAAGCACACAAGTGTTCTTGTATGCTTTCAATCCCTTTAGAATGGGGAATCCGCATCCATTGGTTCAGGATAGGATGTAGGAATAGAACTTGGTATCGGCTGAGAAAAGCCCTGTTGTTCCTGCTTACGTCGGTTAGATGCTTCCCTATTTTCAAGGAAAGTAATTCCTCCTTGTTGATTTGGGGAAATAAACTGATACGTCCGACGTTGACCTTGTTCATCATTATAAGGACGTTGGATAATTTCTCCTTTTAAGAGGATTGGAGAGCCTTTAGATAGGCTCTGAGCCATCAATTCTGCTTGTTTTCCGTATACTTGCACATGGAAGAAACTAGAAATTGGTTTATTTGTATCATCATTCATACTCGAATCACAAACAAACTCAAATTTGAAACTGGCATGACCATTTTTAGTTTGACCTACTGCATCACTTGGGATGAATGCAACACGTCCAGAAGCGATAAATACTTGCATTTTTTCTCCTTTCAATAAAGACCACAAGAGAGTCTTTATTCAACTTGTGGTCATCCTTTCATTTTAGTTCGTCAAATTAGTTTTCTTTCGACTTACGAAGGCCTGCAAGACTCAACAATCCCAAAATCATTCCCCAAGTTGGAAGCATGCTTGCTGCTGTTCCTGTATTTGGAAGTGATGGCTGTGGTTGTGGCTTATGTGGTTCTTTAGGCTCTGGTTTTGGAGGTTCTGGCGTTGTGGTTGTCACTTTAGCCGTCATCTCTTGTAAATTGACTGTATTGATAAAGGTATTCTCAACCTTACCAGCTGAGATTCGTTCGACTTCTAGATAGAAGTCTGCATCGAACGTGCCTTTTACACCTAATGAGTTTAAGAAGTCCTGGTTAATAACATACGACCATTTGCCTTCCTTTTCGTTCCATTTAACGGTCACAATTTTCTTAAGGAAGTTAGGATCCGTATCTTGGTTCACTTCAAACAAGAAGGCATAAGTTGTACCTTTAGCGAGATGATCACCAGCTTTGACTAC
Source organism: uncultured Streptococcus sp. (assembly GCA_905373305.1). Lineage (GTDB taxonomy): Bacteria > Bacillota > Bacilli > Lactobacillales > Streptococcaceae > Streptococcus. Next base: position 16,196 of record CAJPSM010000021.1, read on the forward strand.
TTTACCATCCTTCAGAACAACGTCATAAGGAAGAACCAAGTCTTTCTCAGCTGTGTACTCTGTCCCTTTGAAAATCCCTGACCACTTACCTGTGAATCGATCATGAACCACATCCAACTGGTCACTACCATCATATTGGAAGAGGCTATCGTGTTTAGTAGGCACGGTTACACCGTCAAGTAGATAGCGGATGTATTGGCCAATCTGTACTTCTTGACCATCCAAAACTTTTTTATTATCCTTTTGATCCAGGGCATGTTTCTCTGGACTCACATCAGGAACTTGAATAGTCACCAAGTTAGAAATATAGCTATTTCCAAAGTCGATTTGTTTAAGATCGTTTTCGACTTTCTCCCCTGCTTTAACCAGGAGCTTAGCTGGGAGATCAATCGTCACGTTTTTATTTGGTTTCACGTAGTTTTGATAGAAACTCTTGGAATCTTTTGCTATCCAAAGATAAAACTCACCTTTAGGATTCAAGTTCAATTCCTTTAGAATCTTATTGATAGCATCTGTACGTCCTTTGTCTGAAAGCACGTGATACATGTCAAACATGTTTTTCACGTCTTTACCTGCAGCAGTCATCTTGATCTTGCTGTGGTCAACTGTGAAGGCTTTGTCTTGAACATCATCCAGGATTCCAAACTTCTTACCAAGTGCTTGCGCTGAAGCAAGAGTTTTGGTATATGGGCTGTAATCTGTCATCAAGCGGAAGGTCACGTTGCGATCAAATGTTGTCGCACCATTGATATCCTTACCAGCACGATCTAGAACCGCTTTAACTGGTTTTGGTGGTTTCGGTGTGTAGTTCGTAACAGTGTTTGAGTACACCTCGTAGTTATTCACTAACACTTTATAGGTGTTATCATAGAAACCTTTATCATAGATTGGCTTCCAAGTAATCACAGGAGCTTCTAAGCGTTTCCCTTCGTAAATTGCAGTA
>CAJPSM010000022.1 GCA_905373305.1 uncultured Streptococcus sp.
ACAGAACTAAATCCTTCGCTTAAATTATTTGTCTAACTTTTTGGGGTCAGTATATTTGAAACTGGCGCTTTTTTTGTATGCTTATTTTGATTTGATATAGTTGATACCATCCGCCTTTGGTGCAACAGCTTTTCCAAAGAAGGCTGCCAAGACAAGGATGGTCAAGACATAAGGCGCAATTTGTAGGTAGACCGCAGGTACTCCTTGCAAGAAAGGAAGTTGTGATCCAATAACTGCTAAACTTTGTGAGAGCCCAAAGAAGAGACTTGAAAGCATAGCACCGATTGGATTCCATTTACCAAAAATCATAGCGGCAAGAGCGATAAATCCAGGTCCTACAATGGTTGTCACTGAGAAGTTGACTGAGATTGATTGGGCGTAGATCGCTCCACCAATTCCCCCTAGGAAACCTGATATGATAACCCCAAGATACCGCATCTTGTAGACATTGATTCCCAAGGTATCCGCTGCTTGAGGATGTTCACCGACTGAGCGAAGGCGAAGACCAAAGCGCGTCTTAAAGAGAATAAACCAAGCAAAGAATGAGAAAGCAATCGCGATATAACCTAGTAGACTTGTAGACTTGAAGAAGATATCTCCAATCACGGGGATATTAGCCAAAACAGGGAAATCAAAACGTCCAAAAGTCTGGCTTAAGTTATCCGTTTGCCCTTTGTTATAAAGAACTTTTACTAAGAAAACAGCTAAGGCAGGAGCCATCAAGTTCAATACCGTACCACTAACAACATGATCCGCACGAAAATGAACCGTAGCGACTGCATGGATGAGGGAGAAAATAGCTCCCACAGCACCTGCAACTAACAAGGAAATCCAAGGAGTCGCTGCTCCAAGTTGTTCTGCAAATTCAAGGTTAAAGACAACTCCAGAAAAAGCACCCATAACCATAATTCCTTCAAGGCCGACGTTTACCACACCACCACGTTCAGAGAAAACACCACCGATACTTGTAAAGATGAGGGGCGCTGAGTAAATCAGCATAGAAGACACCAAGAGGGTGAGTAATGTTGTAATAGACATCCTTACTTACCTCCTTTAACTTGTTTTTTAGGTTTGACAAAGCGTTCGATAAGGTAATGAACACTGACAAAGAAGATAATAGACGCTGTTACAATGCTGACAAGCTCAGACGGAACTTGCGCGGCATTCATACCAGGTGCACCAACTTGCAGAACACCGAATAGAAAGGCTGCAAAGAGAATTCCAATTGGTGAGTTGGCCGCAAGCAGACTAACTGCCATCCCGTTAAATCCGATAGCTAATGATGAGCCCTGAACGTAAACGTTTTGGAAAGTTCCAAGACCTTCGACAGCTCCACCAAGACCAGCCAAGGCACCAGAGATAATCATTGATAGGATGATTGTACGTTTTGCTGAAATACCAGCGTACTCTGAAGCATGGGGATTGAGACCAACTGCACGAATTTCAAAACCGAGAGTCGTTTTCTTGAGCAAGAACCAAATCACAACTACAGCAATGATTGCAAAGAAGATTCCAATATTCATACGAGAATTTCCAGTCAACTCTGATAACCATGGTGTCTGGTATGTAGCATTGGCACTAACACGAATCGTTGAGTCTGTACTTTGCATAATATCTTTAGGAAAGGCATGAATAAAGGCATTTCCTACATACAATACAATGTAGTTCATCATGATGGTCACGATAACCTCTGACGTACCGAGATAAGCTCTGAGAACACCTGGGATAGCTCCGACAATCCCACCAGCGATAAGGGCAATAACAACTGTCGCAAGAATCATCAAAGGACGTGGCATATCAGGATTTGAAAGGGCAAACCACCCACTCATAACCCAACCTGCAAGAGCCTGTCCAGGAAGTCCAACGTTAAAGAAGCCTGCACGACTGGCTACTGCAAAACCAAGACCAATCAAGACAAGAGGTCCCATGGCACGGAAAATCTCACCGATACCACGCAGACTACCGAAAGCTGTGTAGAACAACTCCTCATAACCCCAGATAGCATCATAGCCGAAGATCCACATGACAATGGCTCCGAGTAAAATTCCTAGGAAAACAGAAATCAAGGGAACCGAAATTTGTTGTAATTTTTTAGACATCACTCTTCTCCTTTCCCAAGTTTCCACCAGCCATCAAGACACCAAGTTCTTGTTTATTGGTTGTTTCTGGTGATACAATACCTTGAATCTTACCATCGTGGATAACAGCAATACGATCTGAGACGTTTAAAATCTCATCCAATTCAAAGCTGACAACAAGGACAGCCTTACCATTATCACGCTCTTCAATCAAGCGTTTGTGGATATATTCAATGGCACCGACGTCCAGACCACGAGTTGGCTGGCTGACGATAAGGAGATCAGGATCTCGATCAATTTCACGAGCAATAATTGCTTTTTGTTGATTACCTCCTGAAAGAGCTGCTGCTGGAACAAATTCGCTTGCCGCACGGACGTCAAATTCTTCCATCAATTTTTTAGCATGTGAAGTGATATTGGCATAGTTTAAGATACCATTTTTACTGAGTGGTTCTTTGTAGTAGGTTTGAAGAGCGATATTTTCTGAAATCATCATCTCTAAAATCAAACCATCACGGTGACGGTCTTCTGGAACATGCCCAACACTGAGTTCCGTAATTTGTCGAGGGTGCATCCCTACGATTGATTTGCCTTTCAATTCAATACTACCAGATTCAACCTTGCGAAGACCTGTAATGGCTTGAATCAGTTCAGACTGACCATTTCCATCAATCCCCGCAATACCAACAATCTCTCCAGCACGAACATCCAAAGAGAGATTCTTCACAGCTGGTACACCGCGGTTTTCATTAACAACCAAGTCTTTGATAGACAAGACCACTTCTTTTGGTTGTGGTGCCTGTTTCTCTGTTTTAAAGGAAACAGAACGACCCACCATCATTTCTGCCAAATCAGCATTAGTAGCCCCTGCAATTTCGACGGTTTCAATTGATTTCCCACGACGGATAACTGTAACGCGGTCAGAAACTGCGCGAATCTCATCCAACTTGTGGGTAATCAAGATAATTGATTTTTCTTCTTTGACCAGATTTTTCAAAATAGCCATCAACTCATCAATTTCTGATGGAGTCAAAACAGCCGTCGGTTCGTCAAAGATAAGGATATCAGCCCCCCGATAAAGGGTTTTTAAAATTTCTACACGTTGTTGGGCTCCAACTGAGATGTCTGCCACCTTGGCAGAAGGATCCACTGCTAAGCCATAACGTTCAGAAAGAGCTTTGATTTCTTTGCTAGCTCCAGCTATATCTAGCACACCATTTTTAGTTGATTCACTACCTAAAATGATGTTTTCAGCAACTGTGAAGGCTTCTACCAACATAAAGTGCTGGTGAACCATTCCGATTCCCAAGCTAGCTGCTTTAGATGGTGAATCAAGATTGACAACTTGACCGTTGACCACAATTTCACCACTGGTTGGTTCAAGAAGCCCTGCTAACATGTTCATGAGCGTGGACTTACCAGCCCCATTTTCTCCTAAAAGTGCATGAATTTCACCTTTTCGCAGGTGCAAGTTGATTTTGTCGTTGGCAACAAATTCACCAAACACCTTGGTAATATCACGCATCTCAATGACATTTTCGTGTGCCATGTGCTCTTCCTTTCAGAGTCTTATTTTATTTCAATAAAACTTGCTAGTTTCTCTAGTAGCAAGCTTTACTGAGACAAAATGACTTTGTCTCAACTCTTAAAAAAGCGGCCGGAGGCCGCTTCCTAAGAAATGACTTTTATCCATTATTTTTCAGGAACTTTTACGCTTCCATCAAGGATTTTAGCTTTAGCATCTTCGACAGCTTTTTTACCTTCTTCTGAAAGGTTTGTTACTGCCAAGTCAACCCCTTTATCTTTCAATGAGTAGACGATCACTTGACCGCCAGGGAATTCACCTTTTTCTGCTTTGTTAGCAATATCTTTTACAGTTGTACCAACTTGTTTCAAAGTCGATACAAGAACAAAGTTTGATTCTTTGCCATCTTTAGAAGTGTATTTACCTTCTGCTTCTTGGTCACGGTCAACACCGATAACCCAAACTTTTTCACTTTCAGGACGACTTTCGTTGAGTGATTTTGCTTCTGCAAAGACACCAGCACCTGTTCCACCTGCTGCTTGATAAACAACGTCTGCACCAGCTGCGTATTGTGCTGCTGCAATTGTTTTACCTTTGGCAGCATCACCAAATGAACCAGCATAGTCAACTTGTACTTTGATAGATGGATCTACAGATTCAACACCAGCTTTAAATCCAGCTGCAAAACGTGAGATAACTTCAGACTCAATACCACCTACAAAACCAACTTGTTTTGTTTTAGTAGTTTTCGCTGCTGCAACACCCGCAAGGTAAGCAGCTTCGTTATCCGCAAATGTTACGCTAGCAACATTCTTTTGATCTTTAATCACATCATCAATCAAGACATAGTTCAAGTCAGAGTGGTCTTTCGCTGCTTCCTCAACCGCATTGTGAAGGGCAAAACCAACACCGAAGATCAAGTTGTAGTTTCCAGCTGCTTGTTGCAAGTTGTTTGCATAGTCCGCTTCACTTGTAGATGTGAAGTAAGTAAAACCTTTATCTTTTTCAAGATTGTGTTCTTTACCCCAAGCTTGCAAACCTTCCCAAGCTGATTGGTTAAATGATTTATCATCAACACCACCAGTATCTGTCACGATAGCTGCTTTAGTCTTCAAATCAGAAGATGAAGAAGCTGCGTTACGAGAAGAGCGATTGCCACATGCAGCAAGTCCAACTGCTGCTACTGCAACTAGACCAAGGCCTAGCCATTGTTTCTTGTTCATTACTGAACCTCCTAAATAAGATGTGCAACGATGTTGCAAGTATGAATTGGTTGGTCACAAGGACCATGTCACTCAGAGAGTGGTGCAGACTAGTTTAAGTCTGTAAATGAGTATGGAAGTAACTCCCCGACCGTCATCTCGACCGTCGATTTATCTTTAGCGACTAAGGTCACTTTTAAATCTTGTTCAAAAAACTCAACCATGACCTGACGACAAGCACCACATGGCGAGATAGGTTTTTCAGTTTGTCCGTAGACAATCAATTCTGAAAATTCCCGTTGACCTTCAGAGACTGCTTTGAAAATAGCTGTACGCTCCCCACAGTTGGTCAAGGAATAGCTAGCATTCTCGATGTTCACACCTGTATAAATGCTACCATCCTTGGCAACTAAAACAGCTCCGATAGGAAAGTGAGAATAGGGTACATAGGCTTTCTTGCAGGTTTCAATTGCTAGTTCGATCAACTCAGTAGTCGCCATCAACCTGTTCTCCTTTTAAAATGGCTACACCAGCAGAAGTTCCGATACGAGTAGCACCTGCCTCCACAAAGGCCAGGGCATCCGCATAAGAACGAGCTCCACCGGCAGCTTTAACACCCATATCAGGTCCCACTGTTTGACGCATTAATTTGACATCTGGCAGAGTTGCTCCTCCAGTTGAGAAGCCAGTAGATGTTTTAACAAAATCAGCTCCTGCTTTTTGTGACAACTGGCAGGCCACAACCTTTTCTTGATCTGTCAACAAACAAGCTTCAATAATAACTTTTACTAGCTTGTCACCACTTGCTTCTACAACCGCACGGATGTCTGACTCAACTAAATCAAGATTGCCAGATTTGAGGGCACCGACATTGATAACCATATCAATCTCATCTGCACCATTTTGGACAGCTTCCTTGGTCTCAAAAGCCTTCACAGCTGAAGTTGTTGCTCCCAAAGGGAAACCAACCACAGTACAGACCTTGACATCTGAGCCTTCAAGCCCTGTTTTTGCATGTTTTACCCATGTGGGATTGACACAAACGCTGGCAAAATCATACTCACGCGCTTCAGATAGCAAACGATCAATTTGTTCTTGACTTGCATCTTGCTTTAAAAGCGTATGATCAATATATTTATTCAACTTCATATTCGGATTCTCCCTAGTTTTATGAGATAATGTCTATAATTTCTCGTAAACTTTGCACTCCATCATTCATTTTAACATATTTTTGAAATTCTGTAACTAGTTCAGAAGAAATTTTTCCATTTGTATAAACTTTTGCAACAATTTCTCCTTTTTGGACGGAGTCTCCAACTTTTTTTTCAAAAACAATCCCTGTTTCATAGTCCAAATCATCAGACTTGACTGCTCGACCAGCTCCTAATCTCATGGCATAGAGCCCAAATTCCATCGCTGGAAGGGCTGAAATGACGCCTGTATCTTGAGCTGGGATTTCCACTACATGCGCAACATTTACTGGGCGGTAGAGATCTTCTAGATCACCGCCTTGAGCTGCTACCATTTCTTCAAACTTAGCAAGTGCTTGCCCATTCTCGAGATGTTTACGGATTTCCTCAACGGTTTTCTCAACATCAGCTAAACCAAGCATAATTTGAGCTAGTTCGCAAATAAAGTGGGTAATATCTTGACGACCTTGACCTTGTAAAATTTCCAACGCTTCAAGGATTTCCAGACGATTTCCAATCGCTCGTCCCAAGGGTTGGCTCATATCTGTAATGACTGCAACTGTTTTTCGACCAACTGCCTTACCGAGATTAACCATAGTTTGAGCCAATTCGCGCGCCTCCTCAACAGTCTTCATAAAGGCACCCTCACCAACTGTCACATCTAGCAAAATGGCATCTGCACCTGCCGCGATTTTCTTACTCATCACCGAACTTGCAATCAAAGGAATGGTATCAACAGTCGCTGTCACATCACGAAGAGCATAGAGAAGTTTGTCTGCTTTAACCAGCTGGTCCGATTGTCCAATGACAGATACACCAATATCCTGCACCTGACGAATAAAATCTTCTTGACTCCGCTCGACTTGATAGCCCTTTATGGACTCCAATTTATCAATTGTACCGCCTGTATGACCAAGACCACGACCACTCATTTTTGCCACAGGTACACCGAAGCTAGCAACAAGAGGAGCTAAAATCAAAGTCACTTTGTCACCAACACCACCTGTAGAATGCTTGTCAACTTTAATCCCATTAATAGCTGATAAATCAAACTCTTGGCCTGTCTTGACCATATTCATCGTCAAATCAGAAATCTCACGTGTCGTCATTCCTTTAAAATAAACAGCCATAGCAAAAGCAGACATCTGATAGTCTGGAACAGTTCCTGCCACATAGCCTTCTACCAACCACTTGATTTCATTTGAGGTCAATTCTTGACCGTCTCGTTTTTTTTGGATTAAATCAACTGCTCTCATTCTTTCACACTTCTAAGGATATAATATCCCTTATCTTTTTTGACGATTTCACAATTGCCAAACACGTCTTCCATCTTGTTTTTGGCACTAGGGGCACCCTGCTTTTTCTGAATAACGATTGTTAGGTCTCCACCGTCCTCCAGAAAATCCATACTCTTTTCGATAATCTCATGAACAACTTGTTTGCCTGCTCGAATGGGAGGATTGGAAATAACATGGTCAAATTTACCTTCAACTTGTTCATAGATGTTTGACTGGAAAATCGTCACTGCTACTTTATTTCTTTCAGCATTTTGTCGCGCCAAATCCAAGGCACGATTATTGATATCGACCATGGTAGCTTGTACTCCGTAAGCCTTGACCAAAGAAAGCCCTAGGGGACCATACCCACAGCCGACATCTAGCACTCGCTCATCTTTCTCAACCTCTAGACACTTCAGTAAGAGCTGACTACCAAAGTCAATCATCTTTTTACTAAAGACACCCGCATCCGTCAAAAAGGTCATTTTTTCTCCCAACAACTCTACTCTCAACTCATGAATGTCGTGAGCAGCATCAGGATTTTCTGCATAATACATTTTATTCATAAAACTATTTTACCATATTTTATTGAAATGTTAAATCGTTTACAAAGCTAAATTTCAAGACACAGACTACATCTGTTATAATAACAATTAAAACTTTTCAATGGTTTTATTTCTTTTAAAAACTATATATCATAAATAGATTTAATTCATTTATGTCTTTATAAATGAATTATGATATACTAAGGTATCAAACGAGGAAGAATTATGACCAACGAATTTTTACATTTTAAAAAAATCAGCCGCCAAACCTGGCAGTCCTTGCATCGCAAGACAACCCCTCCCTTGACGGAAGAAGAACTAGACTCCATCAAGAGTTTTAACGACCAAATCAGCCTGCAAGATGTAACAGATATCTATCTACCACTGGTTCACCTTATCCATATCTATAAAAAAGCCAAAGAAGATTTGTCTTTCTCAAAAGAAATCTTTCTTCAGAGAGATAGCAAGCCCCAACCTTTTATTATTGGGGTTTCGGGTAGTGTCGCCGTCGGCAAGTCAACAACTAGCCGCCTCCTACAAATCCTTCTCTCCCGTACACTTTCAGATGCTACTGTAGAACTAGTGACAACGGATGGCTTTCTCTATCCCAACCAAACTTTAATTGACCAAGGTATCTTAAATCGTAAAGGTTTTCCAGAGAGTTATGACATGGAAGCCTTGCTGAATTTTCTTGATCGCTTAAAAAATGGACAGAATGTCGATATCCCCGTCTATTCTCATGAGGTTTATGATATTGTTCCTGGGGAGAAACAGTGCGTTAAGGCTGCAGATTTCGTCATTGTTGAAGGAATCAATGTCTTTCAAAATCCTCAAAATGAGCGCCTTTACATCACCGACTTTTTTGACTTTTCCATCTATGTAGACGCAGCTGTTGAAGACATCGAAAGCTGGTATTTAGACCGCTTTTTGAAACTCCTCAGCTTTGCCCAAAACGATCCTGACAGCTACTACCACCGTTTTACTCAAATGCCAATAGGGGAAGTAGAGTCTTTTGCCCATCAAGTATGGAATACTATCAATCTTACAAATCTACAAAACTATATCGAACCAACAAGGAATCGCGCCGAGGTCATTCTCCACAAGGCTAAAAACCATGAAATCGATGAAATTTACTTAAAAAAATAATTTCCCCTTGTCAAAACCTAAGTTTTCAGATATAATGGTATAGTTAGTAAATATGGAGGTAAGAACATTGGCAAACATTAAATCAGCTATCAAACGCGCTGAATTGAACGTTAAACAAAACGAAAAAAACTCAGCTCAAAAATCAGCTATGCGTACTGCTATCAAAGCTTTCGAAGCAAACCCTTCTGAAGAACTTTTCCGTGCTGCTAGCTCAGCTATTGACAAAGCAGAAACTAAAGGTTTGATTCATAAAAACAAAGCAAGCCGCGATAAAGCTCGTCTTTCAGCTAAACTTGCTAAATAAGAAACAGTCCATAGAGGCTGTTTTTTTATCCTCTAATAAGAAAAGGTAGAAAATGAAAATCGCAATCATCGGATATTCTGGATCTGGCAAGTCAACTCTGGCAGAAAAGTTATCTAGCCACTACTCCATCCCTAGACTACATATGGATACTCTCCAATTTCAACCTGGTTGGAAAGATAGTGACCGTTATTGGATGGAAACTGAGATGAAAAACTTTCTCACAAAGCATGAATCTTGGGTAGTCGATGGCAACTACTCTTGGTGCTATTACGAAGAAAGAATGCAGGAAGCTGACCAAATCATCTTTCTCAACTTTTCCCCATGGACTTGTCTTTTTCGAGCCTTTAAACGTTATCTCACATACCGAGGCAAGGTCAGAGAAAGCATGGCTGCAGGTTGCCCTGAACGCTTTGACTGGGACTTTATCAGATGGATTCTCTGGGATGGGCGGACAAAGAATGCTAAAGAATGTTATCAACGGGTTCAAGAAACCTATCCAGAGAAAGTAATTGTCCTCAGTTCGCAAAAGGAGATAGATTACTTTTTAGAAAATATCGCAAACAATAAGAAAAACCAACGTGCCTAACGTTGGTTTTTTGCTTTTATCCAATCACACTTCCGTTTGGTACGGATGGGTCAACTGTGAGAAGGGTTAATTTGCCATCATATTCAGCTGAGAGGATCATTCCTTGGCTGACATATTTTTTCATCATCTTACGTGGCTTAAGGTTGGCAACGATTTGTACCTTCTTGCCGACCAATTCTTGTTCGTTTGGATAGTACTTAGCAATTCCTGAGAGGATTTGACGGTCTTCGCCATCACCAGCATCCAGACGGAATTGAAGCAACTTGTCAGAACCTTCCACTTTAGACACTTCTTTGACTTCTGCGACACAGATTTCAACCTTGTCAAAGTCTTCAAACTTGATTTCTTCCTTGTTTAGTTTGAGTTCAACTTCATCAGGATTCCATTCTTTTTCGACTACTGGTTTGTTGCCTTCCATTTGTTCTTTGATATAGGCGATTTCTTCTTCCATATCGAGACGTGGGAAGATAGGTGTTCCTTTGGCAACTACAGTCACACCCTCAGGGAAGTCTGCCAAGCTCAAGTTTTCAAGACTAGTAACTTCTGCTAGACCAAGCTGAGTCAAGACTGCACGACTTGTTTCCATCATAAATGGTTCAATCAAGTGAGCTACGACGCGGAGGCTGGCTGCCAAGTGGCTCATGACACTTGCCAATTGGTCACGAAGAGCTTCATCCTTAGCCAAGACCCATGGGGCTGTCTCATCAATATATTTGTTAGTACGAGAAATAAGCGTCCAGACTGCTTCTAAAGCACGTGGGTAGTCAACTGCATCCATGTGTGTATGGTAGTCAGCGATTGATTGTTCTGCAACGTCAGCAAGAGCATTATCAAACTCTGTTACACCCTCCACATAGGCAGGGATTTGACCATCGAAATACTTGTTGATCATGGAAACCGTACGGTTGAGGAGGTTCCCAAGGTCATTTGCCAATTCATAGTTGATACGGCCTACATAGTCTTCAGGAGTGAAGGTTCCGTCTGAACCAACCGGAAGGCTACGCATGAGGTAGTAACGAAGTGGATCCAGTCCATAACGCTCTACCAACATTTCAGGGTAAACAACGTTTCCTTTAGACTTAGACATCTTGCCGTCTTTCATGACAAACCAACCGTGAGCAATCAAGCGGTCTGGCAATTTGATATCCAACATCATAAGAAGGATTGGCCAGTAGATAGAATGGAAACGAAGAATGTCTTTTCCAACCATGTGGAAAACTGTTCCATTCCAGAACTTGTCAAAGTTTCCATGCTCATCTTGACCGTAACCAAGAGCTGTCGCATAGTTGAGAAGGGCATCAATCCAAACATAGACAACGTGTTTTGGATTTGATGGGACTGGTACTCCCCAGGTAAAGGTTGTACGAGAAACTGCCAAATCTTCCAAACCTGGCTCGATGAAGTTGCGAAGCATTTCATTAAGGCGACCATCAGGAATGATGAATTCAGGATGAGATTTGAAAAATTCAACCAAACGGTCTTGGTATTTGCTGAGGCGAAGGAAATATGACTCTTCAGAAACCCATTCAACCTCGTGACCTGATGGAGCGATACCGCCAGTTACATTTCCAGCTTCATCACGGAAAACTTCTGCAAGCTGGCTTTCTGTAAAGAATTCTTCATCTGAGACCGAATACCAGCCAGAGTATTCGCCCAAGTAGATATCATCCTGAGCAAGTAAGCGTTCAAAGACTTGAGCCACTACTTTTTCATGGTAATCATCAGTCGTACGGATGAATTTATCGTATGAGATATCTAGTAATTGCCAGAGTTCTTTGACTCCAACTGCCATGCCATCAACATAAGCTTGTGGTGTAATGCCAGCTTCTTCTGCTTTCTGTTGGATCTTTTGACCATGCTCGTCAAGACCTGTCAGATAAAAGACATCGTAGCCCATGAGGCGTTTGTAGCGAGCTAGGACATCACAGGCGATGGTTGTGTAGGCTGAACCGATATGAAGTTTACCAGATGGATAGTAAATCGGTGTTGTAATATAAAAATTCTTTTCAGACATATTTTTTCCTTTCCAGGCAAATGAAACCTGTTTTTCTAACACTTCATTATATCATATTTTTAGTGATTTTCGATAGGGAAATCCATACAAAAACAAGATAGACAAATGTCCATCTTGTTTATCTTATTCATAGCGAAGGGCTTCAATTGGATCAAGCTTAGACGCTTTATTGGCTGGCAAGACTCCGAAAATCATACCAACGCTGGCCGAAACAGCCAAGCTAAAGAGAGCGATCGGTAGCGAGACACCAATTTCTATTCCTTCCATCATATTTTTTAACAAGGCCCCTGCTAGTGCGGTCAAGCCCGCTGCACTTACTAGGCCGATGACTCCACCTAGCAAAGTCAAGATCATGGACTCAATCAAAAACTGTACCAAGATATTAGCCCGTGTAGCTCCCAATGCTTTACGAAGACCAATCTCACGAGTACGCTCCGTTACAGAAACCAGCATGATATTCATAACCCCAGTCCCTCCCACAAAGAGAGAGATTCCTGCGATAGCACTAATAATAGCGGTCATAAAACCAAAGATTTGCTGAACCTCTGCAAAAGCGGCGGTTTCGTCTACAACCTGATATTCTCCCTGCTGTACTCCTGCAATTTCTGTCATCTTGCGTGCGAGTTCTGGCCCCAAAGTCGGAGTTAGACTCGTATCATTCACACGAAAGACAATATTAGAAATTTCCTCTACATTAAAATTAGCTGCTACAGAAGCATTGGTTGTAATCGGTAAACCACCTACACCAAACATCTTAGCACTTTTAACAGCAGGACTAGAGTAAACACCAATCACGCGATAGCTATATCCATTGGCTGAAATAATTTGATTGAGTGCTGCCTGAGGTGAGTCAAAAAGACTTTTAGCGAGTTCTTCATCTAGCAAAATCACACTTGCAAAATCTCGGTAATCTTGTTCTCTCAGATCCCTACCTGCAATAATTTTATTTTCTACAGCAGACATATAAGTCATATTCCCACCTGTCAGACTTGCTCTCTCTACCTTTTTATCCTTATAGGTCAAAGTAACATTTGTACTATTAGTCACATAATAGCCATCTACACCTTTTAGTTTGGCAGTTTCCTTAACCCACGATTCCTGTGTTTTAGGTGGTTCTACGTGAACATCTTCTTCTTTACCAGATAGTGTCAGTGCAGATTGCTTTTGTGTAAAGGAACCGTCCTTACTTTTAATTGGTGAGAAAAATACCTGAATATTTTTCTGAGATTTTGTCATATTTTTATTGACCTGACGAGACATAGAGTCCCCTAAAGCCATGATGACAACTACTGAAGAGACTCCGATGATAATGCCAATCATAGTCAAAAAGGAGCGCATCTTGTGTGCCATAATAGATGAAAAGGCAAATTTCAGATTTTGCATCTTAGTTCTCCTTCCCTTCCAAACGAGCGCTATCAGACGAAATAACTCCATCACGGATTACAATCTGGCGTTTTGCATAGGCTGCAATCTCGGGCTCGTGCGTTACCATAATAATAGTCTTGCCTTCTTCATTTAACTCAACCAAGAGTTCCATGATTTGACTTCCTGTTTTCGTATCCAAGGCACCTGTTGGTTCATCAGCTAGGATGATTGAGGGATCGTTAACAAGAGCACGCGCAATGGCCACCCGTTGTTTTTGACCGCCAGACAACTCCGAAGGAAGGTGATGAATACGATCAGTCAACTCTACTTTACTCAGATATTCCTCTGCCAACTTGCGACGTTGGGCAGCTGGAACTCCTGCATAAATCAAGGGCAACTCAACATTTTGAACAGCATCCATCTTTGACAAAAGAAAGAACTGTTGAAAGACAAAACCAATTTGTTGGTTACGTACCTGTGCCAACTGCTTTTCACCTAGACGGGCCACTTCTTGACCTTCTAGATAATATTCGCCGCTAGTTGGGGTGTCCAGCATTCCGATGGTATTCATCAGAGTAGATTTACCCGAACCAGATGGTCCCATAATGGCAACAAATTCCCCTTCGCCAATCTCTAAATTAATATTTTTCAAGACCTGCAGTTCCTGTTCACCATTTCGATAGCTCCGGCAGATGTTTTTTAGACTAATTAGTTGTTTCATCAGCCTTCACCTCTTTTCCTTCTTCCAAGGAAGTCGTTGGATTACTGATGACTTTGGTTCCGTCTGTCAAACCAGATGTGATCTCTTGGTTTTCTGCGTCAGCATTTCCTAAGCTAACTTCAACCTTCTTAGCCTTATTCTCTTCGTCAACAACCCAAACGTAGTTTTTCCCGTCTTCAGTAATGACACTGGTTAAGGGTACGAGGATTGATTTCTTGTCACTTTTAACCTCAACACTAACGGTAAAACCTGGTTTTAAATCACCAATCTCACTCGTCACTTCAATCGTATAGGGATATTTAGAACCAATATTCCCCCCAGTTATAGCATTCGTTCCTTCTCCACTATTTTTAGGGTAAGCTGAAATATAGCTGATCTTCCCTGTCCAAGTTTTATCTTGGTAAACTTTAGAAGAGAAGGTCACTTCTTGGTCAACAGAAAGATTGGCAAGATTGTACTCAGAAAGTTCTCCCTTGACTTGTAGATTGTCGTTACTTACTACATGAACCATCACTTGATTTGCAGTAGTTGTAGACTTCGATACATTGTGATTAACTTCTACAACTGTACCTTCTAGCGTACTCAGAATCTTTGTTGCATCCAATTGAGCCTGCGCCTTTTTAAGTTGTGCCTCTGCATCAGCACGACTATCACGAGCATCACTAATCTGAGAATCTATGGAGGAGACTGAAGAACCCTGCGCTCCATCATCATATCCTTCCGAATCAGCTAGAGTGTTGTTTCGTGATTCCTTCAAGTCATTGATACGACGATCAGCTTTGGCTATGGCACGGTTAGCTGCATCATAAGCAGATTGCGCTTCTGTGCTGTTGTATTTTACGAGCGCTTGTCCTTTGTCAACCTTATCTCCAACAGAAACCAAGATTTCATCTACCTCACCCTTACTTGCATCCAAATAAACATATTGTTCATTTTTGGCGGTGACAGTACCCGATAAAAGAACAGAGGAGGCAACTGTTCCTTCCTTTGCGACTACGAGATGCGATGTGTCATCCTTACCAGCAGCCTGAGAGGGCTGTCTAAATAGCAAAATACCCACTGCACTGATTATAATAATACTTGTAGCACCAATAGCTGTGTATAGTTGCCATTTTTTAGTTTTCTTATTCCCCTTCATCACAAAACTCCTATTTTATTTTCAATACAAAGACTATTATAGCAAATTTACCTACTCTAAACAATGATTGTTCAGAGAGAAAAGAGAACAATTCAGGAAACATGCCTTGTTTCCATTTGATTTATGTGAAATTGTACTAGTAACATCATACACCTTATTTCTATATTTAGCAAGTGATTTCTGCTATTTCTTTAGGGCGTAGCAGATTTTTGCATTCAAAAAATAAAAACGATAGAATATGACTATCAAATCTATAAGGAGTTTTCTATGAGAGAATATGATATCATCGCTATCGGTGGAGGAAGCGGCGGCATTGCCACTATGAACCGAGCTGGTGAACACGGTGCTAAAGCAGCTGTTATCGAAGAGAAAAAATTAGGTGGAACTTGTGTCAACGTTGGCTGTGTTCCTAAGAAAATCATGTGGTATGGAGCGCAAATCGCTGAAAGCTTCCACCAATACGGCCCTGACTACGGTTTTACAAGTTCAGATGTTCAATTTGATTTCGCAAAACTTCGTCAAAATCGTGAAGCCTACATCGATCGTGCTCGCTCATCTTATGATGGAAGTTTCAAGCGCAACGGGGTTGATTTGATTGAAGGTCGTGCTCATTTCGTTGATTCCCACACCGTCAGCGTTAATGGTGAATTGATTCGTGCCAAGCATATCGTGATTGCTACTGGAGCTCGTCCAAGCATCCCAACTATTCCTGGAGCTGAACTCGGTGGCAGCTCAGACGATGTCTTTGCTTGGGAACAACTTCCTGAATCTGTTGCGATTCTTGGCGCTGGCTATATCGCCATTGAGTTAGCAGGTGTTCTACACGCACTCGGAGTAAAAACTGATTTGTTCGTCCGTCGTGATCGTCCTTTGCGTGGTTTTGACAGCTACATCGTTGAAGGTCTTGTCAATGAGATGGAAAAAACAGGCCTGCCTTTGCACACCCATAAGGTACCTGTCAAGCTCGAAAAAACAGAGCATGGCATTACGATTCATTTCGAAGATGGTTCCAGTCACACTGCAAGTCAAGTTATCTGGGCTATCGGCCGCCGTCCAAATGTAGACGGGTTGGAGTTAGAAAAGGCTGGAGTTACACTCAATGAACGTGGATTTATCCAAGTGGATGAGTATCAAAATACAGTTGTAGATGGTATCTATGCCCTTGGAGACGTTACTGGTGAGAAGGAACTAACTCCGGTAGCCATCAAGGCTGGACGTACCCTATCTGAACGTCTCTTTAATGGGAAAACACGTGCTAAGATGGACTACACAACTATCCCTACTGTTGTCTTCTCCCACCCAGCAATCGGAACCGTGGGGTTGACCGAAGAAGAAGCTATCAAAGAATACGGCCAAGAGCACATTAAAGTCTACAAGTCAAGCTTTGCATCTATGTACTCTGCCGTTACAAACCATCGTCAAGAATCACGCTTCAAACTCATCACCGCTGGTGCTGATGAAAAAGTTGTTGGCCTTCACGGGCTAGGTTACGGAGTGGATGAGATGATTCAAGGATTTGCAGTCGCTATCAAGATGGGAGCAACCAAGGCAGACTTTGATGCTACAGTAGCTATCCACCCAACCGCTTCAGAAGAATTTGTGACCATGCGCTAATTATCGCAAGAGACCTCTTGAGATCTCTTTTTACTTGCAAAATCGGCTGTTACAAAATTGTTACCTCAGTACAAAAAATGGGTTGACTTTTTCTTCTGAATTAGTATAATAGTTACTATAATTTTGAAAAGAGGTAACAATTTTGTAACAGCCGATTTTGCAAGTA